>JAJFMB010000198.1 GCA_021772355.1 Chlamydiota bacterium
CGAAGGGCATCAGAAGCAGTTCTTTAATCAATTTAGAAGAGGAGATGAGGTGAGGGTGTGCGATAACGGCAAATCCGTTGGCTTGATGAATAGCAGAAAGTGTTTCTTCGACAGAAATAGGTTCCCCGGCAACGTAGCAGAGTTTGTTTTCTCCGAGGTATTTCTTAAATGCCTGGGCGATGGAGGGGACATATCCTTTCTCAACCATGGCCTTTGCAATGTGTGGTCTTCCCATCGTATGTGTTTCATCACTTGCCTCAATATCGATAGGCATATTGCGCTGCTTGAGTTTTTCTATAATCGCTAAGTTCCGCGCTTCGCGTCTTATTTTATGTCGTTCGCAAAGCGAAAGAATCGAAGGCGCATTTTCTTGGAAGCTGTAGCCGAGGATATGCACGCTTTTGGCGCGGTGAGTAGAGGAAAACTCTACGCCGGTTATGATCGGGAATGCACAAGAGTGAGCGTAGGGCAATGCATCTTTGTAGGCGAAGATACTATCATGATCAGTGATAGCAAGGCCTTGAAGATTATTTTCTCGTGCATGATCGATCAGCTCAATGGGGGTCATGGTGCCGTCGGAACAAGTGCTATGACAGTGGAGGTCAGCGCGAAATTCACTCATAAGGGATATAACGCACCTCGTCGATAAGTTCTAGGCCTGTTTGTTTTTGAATTTTCTCTTTAACGAGTGCCATCAAAGCGCGCACGTCATCTGAGGAGGCATTTTCCTTATTCACAATAAAATTGCCGTGAAGAGAAGAGACTTGAGCTCCTCCGATCTGCATACCTTTGAGTTGGCATTGATCGATTAAAGCACCTGCAGAGTGATTGGGTGGATTACGAAAGACGCAGCCTGCTGATTTTTCACCGTAAGGCTGTGTTGATTTACGGTACGTGATGATCTGTATTTGTTTCTCTCGAGCTTCTTCTGAAGGAGCTAAATGAAATGTCGCAGCGGCAATAGCCCCTGGTTTTTCATGGAATGTAGAGGCGCGGTAGGAAAAGTTAAGGGCGTCTTTTGGGTAGTGGTGCAGCTCGCCTTTGGTGTCGACAAAATCTACCGAGGCAAGTGTTTCACAAGTTTCTGTTCCGTTTGCCCCTGCGTTCATAAAGACAGCGCCTCCCACTGTTCCGGGAATGCCCGAAGCAAACTCAAGGCCTGTCCACCCCTTTCGTGCTGTCAGAGCTCCAAGGCGAGAGAATGAGGTGCCTGCGCCGACATAGTAGTGTCCAGGTTGTGGCGTCTCGATGAAGGTGATTTTATTCTGGATAACTAAACCGTTAAATCCGCGGTTGTCAAATAGGCAGTTGGATCCTTTGCCTAAGATAAAATAAGGGATTTCATGTTTTGAGCAGTAGGATAGTGATTTTTGCAAGGACTCGATGGATTCTACCGTGATAAAATAACGGGCCGGACCACCAATACCAAAAGTGGAGTAATCTTTGAGAAGTTTGTCTTTTTCAAACTCAATCATCTTTTTGTTGTTGGATAGCTTCCTCTGCGAGTTTTTCTGTCTCTTTTAAAGCTTCTGATGATTGCTTCAACACTTCTTCATTAGCTGTTTCACCCACACTTTCTTGAAACAAAGCGTCGAGGATAGCATTTACAAAGTTGGCTGATTCAGGAGAGCTAAACTTACGCGCTAAGCGCATCGCTTCGGCAATGGCCACTTTTGGAGGAATCTCTTCGTCAAATAGGAGCTCGTAGACGCCGAGTCGTAAAACGTTTTTTTCAACGCGATGAATGCGATTAAAAGCGTAGGAGTGAGAAGTTTGGGTAATGAGATTGTCGATTTCAGAAAGGTCATTTTTGAGATCGTCGTATCTCTCCTGAGCTAGAGTGATATTTTTTTTTGAAATCTCAAGTTCTTTCATTAATAGATCATTGATATCTTTGCTTTCAGCAAGCCCTAAATCAGAGCTGTAAAGCATTTGAAAGACAACTTCTCGTAATTTTTTTTGTGGCAACGTCATAGTGAACAATCCTAACATACCGGATATTTATTAGGTTAGGGCAATTTGAGATCGTCATCAACCTCAGGAATGGAAAGAGGTGATGGTCCTTGGCTCCGCAAACCAGAAAAATATTGGCGGCAAAAGGTGCAGATTTTGATGTCTAACGTTGGTGTTGCTGGAGCGTCGATCTTAGGAGTAATGTTACGATTTACCCCTTTAATCATCGCATCAACAATGACTAGGAAAATATTTTCATCACATTTATTGTGAACGGAAATACCTGAAACTTGAAGAATTTTTTGAGCGCCGTCAACATCAAGATCGCGTGTTGGGGTATACATAAGTCTTAAGCTATTTTCGACGTTAGATTTATAGACGGGGGCATTTTGTAAAAATAATGCATTAAAATGAGCAATAACGTGTACAGCTCGACTACAAGGCGTAACGTCAAGCCCGGTAGATTCGACAGATGTAAGCATTTTGTCTTTCTCGGCTTGAGAAGCATTTGGATCGATAAATAATTCGAGAAGTTCGCGTCTGATCAGTGTCCAATATTCGAAATTAATTCTTACGTCACTTTTTTCTAAGGCATCGAGTTTGGGTACCAAACTGTGGCCTTCTGGATTGCTAAATAGAGCTCTATATACAGAAGTGGAAACCTTAGCAGGAACCTTTGTTAAATTATCTTTTAGTCTAGCTTTTTCAGGAGGAGATGTTTTTTTCTTTCCTGGGGAAGAGGAAGAGGAAGAAGTTTTCATTTGATCTATACTGGAGAGCGAGTCAGATTTCGCTTTAGACATACGGACGGTGGTACGAATCTCTATGAGAATTGCCAGTATGCGTATTCGAAACAGTTCCACTGCCTGTTCGGATGTTATCTGCTCTAAAAAGATACTCCTCCACAATTTTATGACAAAAGGTCTTAAAATTTTTTCAATTTGGGCATCAATTCCTCGATTAACTTCATGGTGTGGCAACACAAGGGCTGTTGACTGTTCCCATGCTAAGATTGAGTTTAATGGCATCGTGCTCTGACTTGGGGAGAAGGTAAAAAGTATTTGCGCTAAGGGTGAGAGCCTTAAAAATTCACCTGATTGCTTGATTTTTTTCGGAAGAGAATCCAAGCGATGATGCACTTTTAGTGCGTATGGAAAAAGAGGGTCGCTGCTGATTAAGCCAATGAATTCCTCTGTGTCTATCCATTTTTTATCCAATATTTTATTTACAGTACTGTCTAAAACACTGATTCGCAAGTTGTCATACTGAAGCATTACTAACGCCAGATCTAACAACTCGTCGGAAGAACAATCATTAGTAGTCTGCAATCTAGTGAAGTTCTCTTCTATCTGAGTCAAAAGTTCCTTCATCGTATTGATGACTTGAGTTTGTTGCTCAATCCAAACATTGACTGATGAAGACGTACTATCGTTTTTTGGAAAATCATCCCATTTCTTCTTAACTAACCTAGGATAATCATCGATTTGTTGCCGTTGAGAGCGAACGAGCGCGTAATTGTTTCTTATCCAGCTTGCTATTTTTTCTTTATCTTTCTTTTGGTTTTCGTTTGACCATTCTGTATGAAGAGCACGTCTAAGTTGTTCTATGTCAGGTTTATTATTGAGGCCGAAATAACGATTTTGAGCTTTAATAAAAAGTATAATATTTTCTTTCTTCTGCGAAAAATAGTTTTGCGATTGGTTTTTAATAAATATTTCGATGCCATCTTCTTCATCGATAAATTGTATACAAGATGCAAATACGTTTAGCTGTGCAATGTGCTTATCGCTAAAGTCACGGTCTAAAGGGTAACCCCCAATAGACGAGTGAGCAGCACTCCATTCAGTAATTTGTGGATGTTCTAATTGGAGGTGGGGGTTTAGCGAAGCTTGAAGTCGTGTTTCAGTTGCAAAGACATATTTATTGCCCGTAGCAATATAGTCACACATTTCTTTAAATTGAACGATGCGACGCATACTGTGCCAAATACATGCCGTTTCTAATGTTACGCCCTTACTTAATTCTCCGGAAATCCAACTTGGAGGGATGTCAGTAACCCATCGACCTTTGGTTGTCCCTCGCACCAGTAATTGCGAAATCGTTTCTTGTAGTGATTCAAGCCGTTCGTAGATATGGTGATGAGGGTTTCCAGGATAACTACAAAGTGTTACGTGATTACCTTGATTGTTCATTAATATCCAATTGTTTATTTTTAGTTAAACTATTGTAGTCTATATTGTTATATTAAATCAATTATATTAGTTGTGTGGTTAATTAAATTATTTAATAGGTGTCGGTGAAGAAATTCAACAAATTGGTAGCACTAAAATAGCGCAAGTATTACGTTGAAAATCTGGTTAATTTTTTTGAATAGATGGCTATGTTAGGAATTTTTTTAGATATAGAAGCAACAGGTTTGGATTTCACCAAACATCATGTAATCGATATTGCTCTAAAAGTGATTGATCTGACGACAGGTGATTTTAAAGGGTCGTATCAAAGCATCGTAAAACAAGATGAAAAGGCGTGGAAGGCAAGCGACCCTTTTAGCCTAAAAATTAACGGCTTTACTTGGGAAATGGTTCAATCAGGAAAAGTTCCCTCTTTAGTTGCCGATGAGATTATGACATTGCTTGATCATCTGCATGTCGAAAGAGGAAAGGCAGTTTTTATTTGTCAGAACCCCTCTTTTGATCGTGGCTTTTTTACGCAACTCATCGAGCCTTATACTCAGGAAAAGCATCACTGGCCCTATCATTGGTTGGATTTAGCTTCCATGTATTGGGCCATGTTAGCAAAAAAAAATGCTGAGAGTGGAGTGCCATTTCCGGAAAAAATATCCCTTTCAAAAAATTCAATTGCAAAAGTGTATGAAATAGGCTCTGAAGCCGAGCCGCATAGAGCTATAAATGGTGTGAATCATCTTATTGAGTGCTATGAAGCTGTTCTAGGAACAAACCTTTGTAAGGAACCGGTATAATCGATGTTTAAGCGTGCCTATACTTTTGATGATGTCGCATTGGTGCCACAATTTAATAATATTCCCTCGCGCACAGAACCTAATTTAGACTCATGGCTTACGAGAGATCGCAAAATTGGTATCCCTCTTTTAGCGTCGAATATGGATACAGTCATTAGTGACGAGCTGGCTGAGGTGATGTTGCGAAATGATTCTGTCCCAATTTTTCATCGCTTCACTGAATTTGAAGATCAGGCAAGCTGGGTTAAAAAATTTGGGAACAAAACTTTCATATCTTGTGGTATCCACGAACACCGTATTGAGACGACGCAAAAACTGCTTGATCTGGGAGCTGCTGGCGTATGCATTGATGTGGCTCATGGTCACTCTGATCGCATGTTTCGAATGATTGAGGCATTAAAACGTTCTCATCCCGATAAGGATATAATTGCTGGAAATGTATGCACGCCCATGGCGTATCATGATTTGGTCAATGCTGGGGCAGATGCTGTTAAAGTGGGGGTTGGGCCTGGCGCTGCCTGTACGACTCGCATCACCACTGCATTTGGTGTTCCACAGTTCACAGCGATCTACGAATGTGCTCAAATAGCCGAAAAGCTTCGTATCCCTTTAATAGCCGACGGTGGGATACGTAATTCACGTGACGTGGTTCTTTGCTTAGCCGCAGGTGCTAGCACTGTGATGATAGGTAAGCTGTTTGCGCTTACAGAAGAGAGTGCAGCTCCAAAATCTGAAAATGGGCAAGAGGCAAAATACCGCGGTCAAGCAAGTGAAGATTTTCAAACCGATTTCTATGGAGCGCTTAAGGAAAAAACGGTTGCTGAGGGTGTGGATTTTTGGGCGCCAGTTAGCGGCACAGCCCAGCAACTAATTGATCAATTGTTAGGCGGGCTACGTAGTGGCATGACATACGGTGGCGCACGGAGCATCAAAGAATTACAGCGAAAAGCTGAATTTGTCGAAGTAACCCAAACATACAGCAAAGAAAGTCATCCTAGAGAGGGGTGATGATCAAAAGGCTGGGATGGCGGGGCCTATTTGGCCATGTGTGGTAATGACAGTGCCATTTTTTTGGAGATAAGTTTTTTATAAACTCCATTATAGCGCTCTCTTCTCTTAAACCCTCGTCGTGCCCCGGGTAGCAGGTGACGCTAATAAGGCCATCCGGCCGCAATAAAGACAAAGCAGAGTTTAAACTCTCAAGAGTACTGTTCAGCATGGTAGTAATGCTTTTGTCTCCTCCAGGCAAGTATCCTAAGTTATATACAATAAGTTTTACAGAGCCCGGTTCAATCTTTTTTGGAAAAACCGAATGACACTGATTGTAAAAATGTACATCTGCAGTATTTTGCTCCGAAGCGATTTTTTCTTTGGCAAGTGAGAGCGCTTCCTTTTGAATGTCTATGGAGTGCACTTTCCCTTCATATGCCAACTGAGCTAAAAAAAGTGTGTCATGGCCATTGCCACATGTCGCATCGACAACAATATCGTTTCGTTCGACGACTTTTTGCCAGTAGTCATGAGCTAAAGAAAGGTGAGGCTTAAAGTTATTTTTGCAAATCATAGAAACATTATAGTATATATATGTACTCATGAGAAGAATAATATCCACTTTGACACTTCTGATTTTAGCGCCGGTTTGCCTCTTTGGTGCAGATGATTTCCAAGTTTGGTGCGAAATTGATACTCAAGTTCCAGTGAATGAAAACGTTTCCCTTCAGTATCGAATCGCTTATCGCTGGGATCATAATGCGACGCGCTTGCACCTTGTCTATAATCAGCTTCTGCTCGACTGGCAAATGAGTAAGACGTGGTCCTCTGCCCTGGTGTTTCGACAAGCGTATTTCTTACATTCAATCTCGGAACATGCGGACGAGTGGACTCCCAATTCTATTCCCGGCATAGACATAGTAAAACGGGGGAATATAAGGAAAATTGAATGGGCTCACCGCTCCCGTCTTAACTACCTTTCTAACGATCATACTTGGCATTACCGTGATCGTCTTAAGGTGAGGGTTCCGCTCGACGCCAATCAAAAACTCTTTATGATCTGTTATGAAGAGTTGTTTTTTGCCTTATTCAATGAGTTTATCCAAAGTCGTTTTTATGTTGGCTTTCAGG
>JAJFMB010000199.1 GCA_021772355.1 Chlamydiota bacterium
TTTGGTAATCCGCTGACTCACCCTCGGTCCCAGGTCGGTATTGACCTCCGCTGCTGTAAATCACAACCACAGGTATATCGGGAACAAGCCCTAAATATCCCCCCTCTTTCTTAACGGTGAAGGTCAGACCAGGCTGTGTGATAATATCGATATAGTGCTTAAGGCGATAGGGAATCGCAAAATTCCACATCGGAACGGTCATGATTAGCTTATCCGCTGTTTTAAAACGATTAGCCATTTCCGTCACACGCTCCCACGCCACCTTTTCTTCATCCGTAGGACTTTTTTTGTGTATCACAGCGTACTTGGCATTGATACTCGCCCCATCGAAGGGAGGAAGGTCCTCTTTCCACAAATCCAACACATCTATTTCATGATCCGGATGCGCCTTACGGTACGCTTCCAAAAACGCTTGAGCAACTTTACTTGAGTGTGAACGCCCCTTTCGTGGAGAAGATTCGATATATAACACACGCATAAACACCTCCTAAAATTTTTAATAGTAACTATATCATTATTTTTTGCAACACAACATCTCTTGACGAAAACTGGAAATATTCTTATTATCGATGTTCACTTACGGCGGATGTAGCTCAGTTGGTTAGAGCGTTGGATTGTGATTCCAAAAGTCGCGGGTTCGAGCCCCGTCATTCGCCCATTTTTTTCAGACTCCCATTTACCCCTAAAACGATCTGTCATTGTTGATTGAAATAATGCTGACATGGCAAAGTTATAGCCAAGATGACATTACTTGAAGCACTACTCTTGGGAATTATCCAAGGCCTAACCGAATTTTTTCCCGTTAGCTCATCAGGGCACCTGGAAATCGGACAAAAAATACTGGGAATGAAAAACCTAAATCAGTTCATTCCTTTTAATCTCGTCTGCCATTTAGGAACACTTCTCGCAATCCTGTGCGCCTTTCGGCGACAAATTAAACGACTTCTTCTCACAAAATGGAAACAGGTGATCTGCGCCACTCTCCCATTATTTCCTTTATTGCTAATCCTTAAGCCCATCAAACACATGTTCGATCAACCTCAATACCTCGGCTTCTTTTTTCTAGTAACAGCTTTAGTGCTCTACCTAGGAGAGCGGTACGGTCATGTCATCCCTAAATTCGAATTAAAAAAGAGGCGATATCAGGATGCGCTGATCATCGGTACTGCCCAAGCAATGGCAATTTTACCAGGTATCTCACGCAGCGGTTCGACTATCTCAGCTGCCCGCTTAGTAGGATGGGAGGCTAAAGATGCTGCATTTTTCTCTTTTTTGCTTGCCATACCAGCTATTCTCGGAGGAATTACCTTAGAAGGATTGCAACTGTTGAAACAGGAAACACCACCTGCCCCAATTTCATTTGGAGGGTATTTTGTTGGTTTCATCGTCTCTTTTTTTGTGGGGTATCTCGCCCTGCGGGGAATGATGTATATCATGGAACGAAAAAAAATAATGGGCTTTGTCTGGTATTGTGTTATGGTAGGCATAGTGTGTCTCATGTTATTTACCGGAGCGTAATTTGAGTAGAAAAAAGAAAAAAACCATAAAAAAAGTACGTGATCACTCAGAGATTTACGGTCTCTTACTCTTATCAGCCGGGATCATCCTTTTTTTAAGTCTATTAAGTTTTGCCTATGGCTACCCACATCAAAATATGTTGGGGCTGTTAGGATACATCGTGGGCTGGACATTCCAATCACTCTTCGGATTAGGCGGCTACATTCTATGTCCCTTCCTGCTTTGGGCCGGGTGGCGAAAACTCTTCCGAAAAAGCATTAACCACCCCAAGAGAAAAGCGGTTGCGATTGCACTTCTTCTCTTTTCCACATGCATCTTACTCTCACTTATTGAAGTACGTTACCCGAATGCACGCACTTATCTAAGTCAGACATTTTTTACACAGCATTGGCAACAAAAGATGCGCTATCACCTAGGCGGTGCTCCCTTTTACTATCTCTATCACGACCACCCCTCATTAAGTTTGCAACACATGATTAACGCAACGGGTGTGGCTCTTATTTTTACAACTACATTACTCGCAAGCATTCTCTACCTTGCAAAAGTTAGTCCCTCTTCATTCTTGCGTCAGCTCAGCATCGCCTACTGTCGACTACGCGCTTCCATCCGAAATTGGCGCAACAAAGAAAAAAAAGAAAACGGCTTTATGCGCTTTGTAAAATTGAGCATCCCCTTTGAAAATAAAGATCAATTTGAGAATGAAGAGTTACTTGAGATTGAACCCGAACTTCACCTAAAACAACGCCCTTCACTCTCCCGGAAAAACGTTCTCCCGGAACCGGAAGAAAAACCTATCAGAAAGACATTAAGCAATATATCTCTACAAATGGAGAAAGAAGCGGCAAAAATCGTTCTTCCCAAAGCCGCACCCAAAAGAGAAGCAGCTCTCAACGCACAGAGAGTCTACAACGGCGACTTTACTCAATACAAAATGCCCTCTGCCAATCTTGTCACACCCCCTCAAAAAATTGACACCTCACAACTGAAAAAAAATCTCCGCAAACAAGCAGAGGTGCTAGAAGAAACGCTTTGCAGTTTCGGAATTGAAGCTAAAGTGGGACAGATCAACTGCGGCCCCACCATCACCTCCTTCGAAGTCCACCCTGCAATTGGTGTAAAAGTACAAAAAATCAAATCGTTAGAAAATGATATTGCTCTAAATATGGAGGCGAAATCGATCCGCATCATTGCTCCTATTCCCGGAAAGGCCGCCATCGGAATCGAAGTTCCTAACCCCCAACCTCAAGAGGTAGGTTTTCGAGATATGCTTCAAGCATATCAAAACTCCCATCGCAAATTTCATGTCCCGGTTCTTCTTGGAAAAACTGTCAATGGGGACTACGTCATGAACGATTTAGCAAAAATGCCTCACTGTATTATTGCTGGGGCAACCGGATCCGGAAAATCCGTCTGTATCAATACCATCGTCATGTCCATCCTCATGAACGCGCGTCCAGATGAAATACGCATGCTTATGGTCGACCCCAAAAAAGTGGAACTTGCAGCTTATAGCAAGCTCCCCCATATGCTAGCTCCCGTCATCACCGAACCACAAGGCGCCTGTGCTGCCCTCAACTGGCTGGTCAAAGAGATGGAGGAGCGCTACGATATCCTAAAACAAACAGGTGTGCGCAACATCGAAGCGTTTAATCGCAGAAAAATTAACCCTGACTTTGAAGCGTCACTGGATCGTAAAGTTCCTCAACGCATGTATTATATCGTCGGTATTATCGACGAGCTTGCCGACCTGATGATGGTCTCCAGCAACGACATCGAATCCCCTATTGCTCGGATTGCACAAATGGCGCGGGCTGTCGGCATACACCTTATTTTGGCAACTCAAAGGCCCTCGCGCGAAGTGATCACAGGATTGATCAAAGCCAACTTTCCCACACGGATCTCCTTTAAAGTTGCAAGTCGTATTAACAGCCAAATCGTCCTTGATGAAGTGGGCGCAGAATCCCTTCTCGGCAATGGTGACATGCTCTTTCTCCCTCCAGGCACCTCCCACCTCGTCCGTGCCCAAGGCGCCTTTATGCGCGATGAAGACATCAACAGCGTTGTTGAGTACATTTGCAATCAAGCCCCTCCCAATTACGCCATTGAATCATTCGATAACGTCGACCAACTCGATGACAGTTTATTGTCAAAGAGCGATGATCAAGCCGGAGATCTTCTTTACTCCCAAGCAAAGGATATTATCTTAAAAACTGGAAACGCTTCGACAACGTTCCTACAGCGCAAATTAAAAATCGGCTATGCCCGTGCAGCAAGCCTAATGGATATGCTAGAAGATAATGGCGTTGTCTCTTCAATAGAGGGTAGTAAACCCCGTAAAGTGCTTCACAATGCCGTTGATGAAGAACCAGAGCTAGATTTTTAAACCTCTTATGTGGTAGAAAATTGGGGCATGATTGGATATTGTCCCCTAGCATCAGGTTCCAAAGGCAATTGCATCTATGTGGGAACACCACACTGCAAGATTCTTATTGACGCCGGCATTAGCACGCGCCAAATCAAACTTAAATTAGCTGAAATAAATGTCGATATCAGCGAAATCGATGCCATCCTCATCACTCATGATCACGCTGACCATATTCAAGGATTGAAAGTCATATCCTACAACCTTGGCATTCCCATCCTTGCTAATACCGAAACAGCCAAAGGAATCGTCAACCACTTCCATGCCGTCCCCAAGTTTAAGATCTTCTCCACCGGAGAAACATTTAGCTATAGCGACTTAGAAATTCATCCTTTTAGCATCCAACACGACACCGTAGACCCTGTCGCCTTCACTCTTCGCCTCGACGATATAAAACTAGGGATTTGCGCTGATTTAGGTTTTGTTACACGTCTTGTTCAAAACCACCTCCAAGACTGCGACTACCTCTATATCGAGTCAAACCACCAACCCTCCATGGTTCACTCCTGCGCAAGACCCATGGTCTACAAACAGCGCGTCCTTGGCAGAAGCGGCCACCTTTCCAATGAAGCATGCGGCCAACTGCTCACCCAGGTCGCTCATAGCGGACTCAAGCACGTGCACCTAGCGCACCTCTCCAGCGAATGCAATTCACCGGAAGTCGCCCTTAAAACCATCAACTCAATGCTATCCGAAAAAAACATGCAACTCGACCTCTCCATCGCTCATCAGGATAGGGTTAGCAAAAGTATCAAGTTCCTATAGTTCCGTTTTAGGTGTTTTGTAGGTAATTTTTGATTTCGTAGCTAGACCGGAAGAATCCCCACTTGCATAAACTGTCACGTCATCTCCTGTACCATCATTCTTTCCTACCTGACTAACAATACCCCCGACAGCGCGCCCACCGCCTACTATAACATCACCAGCTAGGTCATAACAATGATTAGCCATGTGGAAGTTAAGCATACCCGAGAAATAATTTCCTTCGTGTACTTCATCAAAAGTATTATCTAAGTATTTACCACCAGCCTTAGCAGCAAAAACAGCCACAGCAATCGTCCCAAGTGTGACAGCCACGGTCGCAACACCCACTCCAACGCCATTGGCAGCAGAAGCTAAATTGCCGCTAGACACTTCAGGGTGTTTAATAACCATATTTGCAAGATTATATCCCCACAGCTTTTTACTATCATACAGTTTTCTAAACCGTGATTTTTCTGCTGTCACTTTATTATCGGGATCAATATCAGTTAATGCCGCCGCTACATCCATAGCAATAGCAAATCTCTTAGCAGCAGCTTCATCCATTTTTTCAATTGTAGATTTTAGGATACGCACTCTTACACTTGCTTCCTGCGTACCTAAGAGGTTTCCTCTGACCTGTTTAGAAGTTTTATACTTTCCTACTAAAGGATTTTGTGTTTTTTCCTTTTGTATGCGAACTTCCTGAACGACACCCGGCATCATTCTATCAAAACTATATTTCATATTTTCAATATGTCCCGGTTTAACTTCCGTATCGAAATCAACATTGCTGGAAAATTCAAATATTTTAGCCGCCCTTTTTAGAAGAGACTCATCTTTTTGCTTGGTGTCTGAATATAAAATCGTCTTATTAAACTTAAAGATAACTAGCTCATTTCCTTGGTCATCAACCTTATCTGTTCGAGCGACAGGATGATCATACTGATTCTCTTCCGCGTAATTATTAATGATATTAACAAAATCATCTACTCTCATAATCAACCTATTATTATTTATTAAAATTAATTATAACAGGTATTCTTTAATGCTCTATTAAGATAATATTAATTATCTATTGCTAGACTCAAACCTCAGTAACAAATTTAACTCGTTCCTTCAGTCCGCTATGGTATGTGAAATACAGGTGATGTCGCCTGACTCGTTAGCATTGGCTAGTGAGTTACAGGCAATAATTGAGAGGTCGATGTACCCGACGGATACCCTCTTATTTGAATAGCTTCTTTAATTTATCTAAAAAGCCGCTGCGCTTTGGTTGATTGCTTGGCCCTTCCAGCTTACCAAACTCTTTAAGCAATTGTGTTTGCTCTTCTGATAAATTGGTAGGGGTTTCCACAAAAACTTTGACCAGCAAATCCCCTTTGCCGCGTCCATGAACATTGGGGAATCCCTGTCCTTTGACACGAAGAGTTTTACCGTTTTGCGTTCCTTCGGGAATTGTGATGCGACACGCTTGCGCTAAGAGCGCAGGCACATCTTTTTTGCAGCCAAGCGCAGCTTCGGTAAAGCTGATAGGTAACTGCAACATAATGTCATTACCTTCACGCTCAAAAATTTCATGGGATTGTACTTGAATAAAGACGTAGAGGTCACCCGCAGGTCCTCCCCCTTGTCCGGCATCGCCGTATCCACTCATCTTTAAACGCATGCCATTATCGACACCGGCAGGAATATGAACTTTAACGTGTTGTTTCTTTTTAACGGCACCTTCACCACGACATGTCTTACAAGGATCCGTAATAACTTGCCCTTCGCCATGACAGCGAGAACATGTCATCGTCATGCTGAAAAAGCCGCGCTGCTCAAAGACTTGACCGGCACCACCGCACTGCTCGCACGTTTTGATTCCTTGCTTCGAAGCAGAACCTCGACCTTGACAGTCTTCGCACGTGACATAATTAGTGACGACAAGCTCTTTATCGACACCTTTAGCAGCCTCTTCAAATGAGATCGTGATCGTAGCGCGTTTACTCGCTCCCTGCCTAGCTCCGTAAGAACCGCCGCCACCGCCACGGGCACCACCTCCGCCAAAAAAAGAATCGAAAATAGAATCAGATCCCATTCCCCCGACAGCACCCATAAAGGTTCTTAGTGCTTCATCGAGTGACGAGAATCCCATCCCACCGGATCCGGCTCCCATATGAGAGCTATCGAGTCCAGCTTTTCCATATTGATCGTAAATTTGACGTTTGTTTTGATCGCTGAGAACTTCATACGCTTCAGAAATTTCTTTAAAGCGCCGTTCCGCTTCTTTATCTCCAGGATTTTTATCAGGATGATATTGGAGCGCTTTTTTTCGATAAGCTTTTTTAATATCCTCAGGTGAGGCATCGCGCGAAACCTCAAGTGCCTCATAGTAGTCAGCCATAGTATCCGTCATTGTTACACAAATCTTAGGTTATTAGTGAATTAACAGTATAGCATACCGAAATATAAAACCCAACCCATCATTGGCGGGATAGGCATTCAGAATTAAAAAAGCAGAGCTTCTTAACGCTGCTTTTTGTACTTCATAGCGGCCTTAGATTTTGCACGCTTTTTATCGGAGGGTTTAAGATAGAAACGGTGAGCTTTAACAGACTTCATCACCCCTTCCTTGTCCAGTTTCTTTTTTAGACTGCGAAGAGCTTTATCAACGGGTTCACCCATACGAACTTTAACAATCACCATTCATCTCCACTTAATGTGATTAAAAATTTATTTGCTATCCATAAAGACAATACTTGTCAAGAGATAGGCAGATTATAGAACAAGAAGCGAAATCTTTTCAACACTGTTTTCAACAATCTATAAAGCTCTTTCCAACTCCGCTTGAGTTTTGCGCAAATATGCCACCTCAAGCTCTCCTTTTAAAGAGTATTTTCCTTGATGAAAGGACTCCAAAGCAGCACTCAGAAGAGACCTTGGATTGGGAGGGCACTCATACCACTTTAATTTATCAAAATTGTGTATTCTGCGTTTAATAACTTCTTGATGCGGTGTCACAATCACATTCATATCTTCTAAATATGGCAGTGCATCCTGAATCGAAACGACTTGTGCCTCCGCATCCCACGTGACATGACCCCTTTGATTACGACCGCTTTTAACGTAGAAACCGCTAATTTTTGCATCGAAAACAGCAGCAAAACTCCCTTCTTGGTTCGGAGTAAATCCATCTAATGAACACACTCCAATAAGCGGGATTTTCGCTGCATATGAAAGCGTTTTTGCCACCATGGCACCAACGCGGATACCGGTATACGAGCCCGGTCCGGTTCCGCAAACAATTAAAGAAAGGTCTGAAACCTGAAAATGATGCCTTTTAAGGAGCTGTTCCAATTCAGGAAGGAGCGATTTCGAGCTGGTTAAACCAAAGGGAAGCTCAACAAATTCAAGTTGATCAACCTGATTAAAGAGAGCGATGATCCCCCTTTCCGTGCTGGTGTCTATAACTAAAGTGATCATCTGAACAGCTCTATTTTCGATGGAACGACAAGATTTTTCAAAGTTTGAACAAAATAACTGTCAGTCATTCCGGAAATGTAATCAATTATCTTTTGAACAGTTGTACCACTCTCGCGATACGAAGGAGACTTGGACTGCAAATATTTTTTCCAAAGATAACTCCCTTCCCCTTCCTTCTCATATTCATTGAGCAATGTTTCAAACAAAATGCGGTAACCCCGCTGAATTTTAGTAGATTCCACTTTTAATTTCGGGTGTGCGTAGATGTGCTTAAAGTTAAAAGCGCGCAGCTCTTGCAAAGCTGTATAGATCGGTTCTGAAATTGCGATGTAGTCCTGGTCATAGCTCATCTCAATAATGTCTTGTCCGACGGCGCCTAAAATTTCTCGATTTGTCGTACCCAAAATCGTCTTTGGAACTTGAGCGCGTTCAAGAATACCTAAACTGATGGCATCTTCAATATCACGTCCAACATAACTCAATGTGTCACAAAGCTTTACCAAACACCCTTCCAGAGTACCCGGAGAAATATCAACATCATTTCTGCTTAGCTTATGCATTTTATCCTGGAAGTGATCTTCCCAAGTTTTATTAAAACTTGGTGTGATTTTTGCCTCGCGCATTCCCCCATCATGACAAAGAAAACCGTCATATACGGCCAAACCTAAATTAAGTGATTCAATCTCAGAGTATAAGCGACAGGATTGCCAAGGATGAGCAAAGTAACCGTTGCCGTACTCCTGCGAAAGAGCTGACAAATACACCTCCCCTTCATGACCAAAAGGGGGATGTCCTACATCGTGACCTAAAGCAATAGCTTCTACAAGATCCAAGTTCAAACGCAAAATTTCAGCTACCCCGCGGGCAAAACCACTCACGAGCTGAACATGCAAAGATCTATGCGTAATATGGTCGTTATCAACAAGATACACAACTTGCGTTTTATCGATATAGCGAGCAAAGGCCTTTGAGTGAATGATCCGATCCACATCCCTTTTATAAGGAAGGCGATGATCATCCTCTTTCCCAAAAAAACGTTGATGATTTTTTGAAAAAGCGGCATTAGGATAGAGTGTTGTCTCTTCATGAAACAAGGCCTGCTTCCTGGAGCGCTCAAGAAGAGGAGATAGGGCATTTTTGGAGTAATTTATTGTCTCTTTCATAAAAGTGATAATAGCATTTTATTATCCCTTTTGTCCACAGCGATCTCCCTTGACACAGCCGGGAAAATAGGCAGCAGTTTCTATGTATCTCCAATTACTGAGAAGGTACAAAAGAAATTGCTGTGTTGCCAAGAGCATGTTGATATTATAGATGACTAATAGTAGAATTGTTGGAAGATTTAACACCCCTTATGAGGATCCATTGAATAAAGAGAATGATGAAACATCGATCGATTTAGAGCTTGAAAATGCCTTTTTTCAAACACTCGATCAGGATTCTAAAACTCCTAAAAAAAACCATACCGATCCAGCAGAGCTATTTATTTTTCCCATCCTAAGGAAACCCTTCTTTCCGGGAATGGCAGCTCCTCTAGTCGTTGAACCAGGCCCCTTTTACGACCTTTTAAAAGTGCTAGCTAAATCAGACGATAAATGCCTTGGGCTACTACTCACTCAATCCGAGGAGTGCGACATATATAAAACATCTTTTGATGAGTTGTATGATGTTGGTGTACTGGCACGTATATTGCGCATTATTCCTATGGAGCAGGGAGGAGCACAAGTAATTTTGAATATGGAAAAGCGCTTTGTTGTAAAAAAGCCCATTCCCACTAAAAAATTTCTTAAAGCAAAAGTCAAATATCACGAGGACAAGCCCTCTAAGTCAAAGGAATTAAAAGCCTACGCAATCAGTATCATCTCTACAATCAAAGAGCTCCTTAAACTCAACCCTCTTTTTAAGGAAGAGCTGCAAATCTTTCTTAGCCACTCTGATTTTACCGAACCGGGAAAGCTCGCAGATTTTGCAGTAGCTCTTACGACAGCCTCGCGCGAAGAGCAACAAGATGTGCTTAATACTTTCGAAACTCAGGGTCGAATAGACAAGGCTCTCTCTCTTCTAAAAAAAGAACTTGATCTTTCCATCTTACAAAACAACATCAACCAAAAAATTGATGCAACCATCTCAAAAAGTCAAAAAGATTTCTTTCTAAAAGAACAACTTAAGACGATTAAAAAAGAACTCGGCATAGAAAAAGATGATAAAATCATCGATAAAGAGAAATTCGAAGCGCGCATCAAAGAGCGCGACGTCCCAGCCCACGTACTCGAAGTGATCAATGAAGAATTAGAAAAATTAAGCGTCCTCGACATCCAATCTGCTGAGTACGCGGTTTCTCGTGGTTACCTTGATTGGCTAACCTTGGTGCCTTGGGGATTGAAAAGCGATGAGTGCCACGATCTTAAACATGCCTATAAAACCTTAGAACACGATCACTACGGCCTTGAAGATATCAAACAACGCATCTTGGAATTTATCAGTGTTGGCAAATTAACCGGAGGCATTAAGGGTAGCATTATCTGCTTAGTTGGCCCCCCAGGAGTGGGAAAAACAAGTGTCGGAAAAAGTATTGCAAGAGCTCTAAACCGCAAATTCTACCGTTTTTCTGTAGGCGGTATGCGCGATGAGGCAGAAATTAAAGGTCATCGCCGCACCTATATCGGAGCAATGCCAGGGAAACTTATCCAGGCACTAAAATCTTGTCAGACAACAAACCCTGTTATCATGCTCGACGAAGTGGATAAAATGGGCAGTAGCTTCCAAGGAGATCCGGCTTCCGCTCTTCTCGAAGTACTTGACCCTGAGCAAAACTGCGAGTTTCTCGACCATTATCTCGATGTACAGTGCGACCTCTCGAATGTACTCTTTATCGTAACGGCAAACGTATTAGACACTATACCTGAACCTCTTAAAGACAGGATGGAGATCCTGCGCCTTTCAGGGTATATCATGCAGGAAAAAGTGGAGATTGCAAAAAAATACCTTATTCCACGCAACCGGAAAGCTATGGGACTCAAAGCAAAGCAAGTAGAGTTCACAAAACCGGCTATCCGCTTTATGATTGACGGCTATGCTCGAGAATCAGGAGTGCGTACCTTAGAAAACCATATTAAGAAAATCTTACGCAAACTTGCCATGGAAGTCTCCAAGGATTTGGAAAAACCCAAGAAACGAAAAAGCAAAGCCGCTATAACAAAACCTCACCATGTTACTGTTGCCAACCTTCCCAAATACCTTGGAAAACCGATATTCACTAGTGACCGCTTTTACGAACAAACACCTGTAGGAGTTTGTACCGGACTGGCATGGACGGCATTAGGAGGCGCAACACTCTACATTGAAACGATTAAGGTCGCCTCTGATAAAACAGGAATGGTCTTGACAGGACAAGCTGGCGCTGTCATGAAAGAATCCGCCGAAATTGCCTGGAGTTACTTTCACAGCGCGATTCACAAGTACGCTCCTGGTTATACCTTCTTCGAAAAATCTAAAGTGCACATCCACATTCCGGAGGGTGCAACGCCAAAAGATGGACCATCTGCAGGTGTTACTATGGTAACAGCGTTGGTTTCCTTGTTGACTGACACCGCTGTTGCACCTGACTTGGCAATGACCGGAGAAATCACCTTAACAGGGCGAATACTTCCTGTAGGAGGAATCAAAGAGAAACTGGTAGCTGCGAAGCGCTCTAAACTTAAAGAGCTCATTCTCCCAAAAGAGAATGAAAGAGATTACTCGGAACTGCCCGAATACATCAAAAAAGGCTTGACCATTCATTTTGTTCAGCATTACGATGAACTCTTTCCAATCGCCTTTCCAGAGAGTGTCTAATGCAAGAACAATGGTCTACGCAACATAAGAAAAAAGTTATTGAACCGGAAGATATTGCTGCAGTAGTGAAAAAGTTGCGTCAGGATGGTAAAACCATCGCGACTTTAAATGGCTCATTCGACCTCATGCATGCCGGCCATCTTCACATTATATTTGAAGCATCTAAAGTCGCCGACGTCCTTATTGTTGCTTTGAACTCGGATCAATCCATTAGGCAGTATAAAAACCCCGATCGCCCTATCATTCCCCTTAATTACCGTACCGAAATGATGACAGCATTAGAGTTCGTTGACTACGTCACATGGTTTGGAGAAACAGATCCACGTCGACTTCTTTCAGTGATCAAACCT
>JAJFMB010000200.1 GCA_021772355.1 Chlamydiota bacterium
ATAACCTAACACTTAGAGAACCCCGATTTTCTATTGGGATGCAAAATTTTGACCGTGAAAGAAACGCAGTAATTATATCTCACGCCAATGCTATGGGCTCGGAACCGTATAAAGCAATGGCATTTTTTTATTTAATGAGAGGGGTTGATGTGCTGCTTGTTGATCAGAGAGGCTATGGTAAGAGTTCAGGTGGACCAAGCGATCAAAAATGTAAACTGGATTTGGATACTGCTTTTCAGTATTTACGCGATGTGGAAAAGATTCCAGAATCTCATATGATGGTTCAGGGTCACTGTTTAGGTTCTGTTGCAGCTGTCGATCTTGCGGCAAGAAGACAAAACATTCACTTGATACTAGACAGACCTGTAGCAGATATCAAAAAAAGAATGATCCGGTATCTGCCGGCTGCGCGTTCCATCACAGAATGGTTACACATAAACTATCTTAACTATAACAATCTTGAAAACCTCCCTAAGGTAAAAGGACACATTTTGTGTCTTTATTCAACGTCTGATGAAACGGTGCCTTTCGATGAAATTCGAGAGCTAGTGGACGCCTTGCCAAATCATCCCAAACAATTACAACGTCTGGTTCCCATCCAAGAAGTAGGGCATGTGAAATCATGGACTCGCGATGCCGTTGCAACTGTTGAAATGGAAATCTTTTTAAAAAAAATAATTAAAGGAAGAGATTATGAATCCAGTAACACCAATTGATAAAATGTATGATCTAATGTGTGATCCTATTGATGATAAGAAGTCAGCTCTGGGATGGAAGCGACATTTAGATTATTTCGTTCCTAAATCCACGGAAGGAAGAAATAACATCTATGGCGAAGAGACTTTTCAAAAAATTCAGAAAGTTGAGGCGGTTAAAGTCGGGTTATCCATAGGCTCCATGATTACATCAACTGTTTTAGGTGCTATGTCTGTTAAGTGGGCGGATATGGGGAAATGGATCTCTAATCACAAGGCTGCATTGAACGGAAAACCATCTGACATATTTGGTACTCCGCCTGTGGATCCCTACCCCCGTCAATCTCAATTCATGTCGGGAGATGAAGGTACAGGATTTACAAGTAACAGCCCTCATTATAAGTACTTGTCAAAAGTTGATTCTAAATATCAAATACATTGGTTAGGATTTATCTCAGCACTCCTTGGAGTGATCACAGTTGTTCCAATGATCTTTAAGGGAATAGAGATGGTAGTCAATTATTCAACAAAAGAACAAATCAAAGATGATCTCGATATGCGTGTTATGACTTTGCGTAATGAAATCATAGATAAAGGTATCACTCCGGATCAGGCAGAACAATTAATTAATAATAAGCATGACTTTGTAGCTCTTTTTAGATTTGGCAAAAGTGATTTGCTCGATACAATTTATGACTCCACTTTACGTGTTATTCGAGATGACAAAAAACCGGAAGCACCAATAGAACCGGTTGGCAAAGAGAAGGATATCGTTGACTTAACGGGGATTTGGGATAAGGTAAGCGGCATCACAGAAATAGACGGTGAACGCGTTGGGTCTTATTACTCAAATACTTTTACAGCCGAAAGGTTGGAAAAGTTTATCGAGAGTTCAAAATCTCGTGTGGAGGATTTGAAAGCGAAAGCAAGTGAGGCATCTGGTAATAAACAGTATCAAGAAGCTGCCAATTGTCAAGAACAAGAGCTTTTTCTGCAAAATGTGATCAAAACTCTTGAGGAGGAGTTGAAAAATCGCAAAGAGCGTAGAGAAAGTATGGGAGAGATCAACCAGAAAATTAGTACATATAGAAATACAAATGCTCTTAGAAAAACAGATGATGTAAAGATGTTAAGAAAGTTGGATGAACAAAATAAGCGGATCACAGCGCTTTGGCAGCTTATTCATAGTAAAGAAGTGAGAGAACAATTACCAAGAAAGCAATTATCTGATATGGATGTTATAGTTAGCGAGATAGAATCTGTGCAAAAAGAGATTGATGAAGCAGCTGGCGTTAGTGACGCACTTCAGAATCTAGCTTAATTTCCGCCACGGATTGTGAGCACTTTAAGCTCGCATTCGAACAGATACTCAAAGGCTTCGAGGCGTATTTTTGCCTCTTTCATGTCTTTTCCCCAGGTGTAGAAGCCGTGGCTGCGGATAAGGTAGCCGGGAACTTCAGGATGCAGCTTCAGATACTCTGAGATCTCTTGAGCAAGTGCTGGGATATCTTGGCTATTTTCAAAGATAGGAATAGGGAGCTCGCTCTCATGAGTTTTGATGGGGGGAAAGGCTTTGTGGATTTCATAGCCTTGAGTGACTAGATGGTCTGCATCTGGAAGCAGCCGCGTTAAGACGGTGCCATTTAATGAGTGAGTGTGTAGCACGGCACCGACATCGTCAAACAGTTCATAAAGGGAAGTGTGCAAAAGGGTTTCAGCTGAGGGTTTTTTGTTGCTGTTGTGAGGTTCTCCTTTGAGTGTGACAATCATAATATCTTCACGGGACAGTTCCCCTTTGTGTTTTCCTGAAACAGTGATCGCAGCGAGATTATGGTCGAGACGTACGGAGATATTGCCCGAAGTTGCCGGGCATAGACGTTCTGCATTAAGGAGATGTCCTGCAGCGATGATTTCATCCGCTGCTTGTTCAAAGGAGTTAGCGCAAAGGTAGGTTGAGCAGCACAGATAGATTAGAAACACTATTTTTTTCATTGTGCGTCTCCAATAATTGCTGTTGAAAGTTCGCTAGCCGATAGGTTTCCTTTGTCGAGGATATAGCTTGTGACTAATTCGGCGGGAGCGACATCAAAAGCCGGATTGTAGACAGGGGCATCTTTGGGGCTCCAGCAGACGTTTCCGAAGCTACCTGCAGCACCTCGAACTTCGTGGGGAGCGCGCTCTTCGATTTTAATCATATCACCGCTTGCGCATAAAGGATCGATGGTTGTGTAGGGAGCGACAACGTGGAAAGGAACATTGTGGAAATGCGCAAGCACGGCAACGGAGTAAGTCCCGATTTTGTTGGCAGTATCCCCATTGATAGCGATTCGATCGGCACCCAAGAGAACGCGATTCACTTTTCCTTTTGCCATGAGCGAAGCTGCCATATTATCGCAGATTAGAGTGTAGGGGACTCCTTCTTTTTCCAATTCCCATGCTGTGAGTCTGCCTCCTTGTAATAAGGGCCTGGTTTCGCAGACATAGACGTGGATGTTTTTCCCTTGGCTGTGCGCTTTCTTGATGACACCAAGCGCTGTCCCGCTTCCGGCACACGCTAAGCTACCTGTGTTGCAATAGGTTAAAATATTTTCTCCAGGCTGAATCAATGCGGCGCCATATTCGCTCAGAGCGTCGCAAAGAGCGACATCTTCATTAAAAATTTCTTCCACTGTGGTTAAGATGATGTCGTGCACATTCTCTTGTCCTTTCATATTTTCCAGTATACGGTCGAGATAGTGTGCAAGATTGACTGCGGTGGGACGGGATTCTCTTAGCAGGTCAGCCGCATCCTTAATGGCGTCGGCAGAGGCATCTTCTTCAGCCATTTTGGCAAGAGAAAAGATTGCGGCTATGCCAATGAGGGGAGCGCCTCGTACCTTTAAAGCGCGAATAATTCCAAACATTTGTTCAGGAGTTTCCACCGTAATCCACTCCTCTTCTGCCGGCAACTTTTGCTGGTCGAGGATTTTCACTGTTCCGCGATCATATTCAATTGATAGACCTTTCAAAGACAGACCTTCGGCAACCGTAACGTTGAGAAGGAAAGAAAGGAACAGAAGAAAAGTTGAAAGATAACGTGGCATGACAATAACTCCCGAATTATGATTTTTTTAGAAATTGCGGGGATTCTAGTTATCTTCTGAAGAACTGTCAAGCATAGAAGTAGAAAATTTTCCATGCCGATCATAAAGTTGACAAGTTTGGCGAAAAGACATTAAAATTTTCGACGTTAATTGTAATTTTTTTTGGAGAAATTATGGCGGCACCTAGCAGGAGCAGTCCTGGCGAATCGCAGGAACTTAGAAAATTGTATCTTGAAGCCGGGGGTAGAGCAGATGATCAGGAATATCAAACTGTTACAGAGGCTGATGAGGGATGGAGGGGAACTTATAAACTGTGTTTGATCGGTGCATTATTTTTTGGCATGACGATAGTCGAGACAGGGGATTTAACCTTTTCTTTTGGAGTTTTAGTCGCTTCATGCTCTATTCCATTAGCTGCTCAAGGTTTACAGGGAATAGATGCTCTGCAAATCATAGAGAGGGTAAGAGGAACACGTAATTAATCAAATTATTTTGTTACGAACAACCCGTCATTATCAGATACGCATTAAGGAATACTGCATTGAAAAGTCGCTTTTGGTCCATTGATGATAAAGGCTATCTTCTCAATGATGCCGATTGGGATAAAATCGATCCCCTTTACCATTCATTGATCGAACGCGTTGTGAGGGCCTATTTACCCTATAATCCTCACAGCATCTATCTCACGGGTTCGATTTCTCGAGGTATAGCTGTTCCTTATCAATCGGATTTGGATGCTTTTGCCGTAGCTCATCCCGGTAAAGGAGAGCACTGCTCCATACCGATGTCCCTGGAAGATTCTGCTGTTTCCGATATACAATTAGAAGTATGGCCCTGGGAGTATGTCTTTCCTGAAGATCGTGCTTTTTCTATCGGCGCATTTATCATTAAGACGCATAGTGTTTGTCTATACGGAAAAGATCTAGGGGAAGGTATCGCTCCTTATACACTCACAAGCGAGATTGCCAAGGATGATCTTAGACACATCGATAGTGATATCAAGGAAGCTCTTAAAGCTATTCGCTTAACGAGCAGCCAGGAATCAATCCGTTATTGGTGCAAAAGAATCATGAAAAATATTATCCGTACTGGATTTAGTTTAGTGATGTTAGAAGAAGGTTGCTTTACAAGGGACTTAGATCTTTGCTGCTCTGTATTTATTCGCCACTATCCACAACAAAAAAAGCAGATGAAACGAGCCCTCTTATGGGCTAAAAATCCCACTGCGTCTATCGAAGTGATTGAGGCTTTTTTACGTGATTTTGGGCATTGGTTAATGCAAAAAGCTTCGGAAACTTAGCGATTTAGGAAATAATCACACTATTGCACTTTTCTAAGTGGCGCAACAAGCTTTTGCTGGGGGTTCCAACTTCATTGACAAGAGAACGACACCACTGATCCAAGCAACGACCGGCACAAATGAAAGGCTGGTGAGTGCGAGGGCGGCGATGCTTTTAAGGGCGATTCCTTGAACAATTTGGGTAGC
>JAJFMB010000003.1 GCA_021772355.1 Chlamydiota bacterium
CGGATCGATTCCCTCTTTGATCCGCATCTTTCTCAATGTCTGCCAAGCCGTTGCCTATGCACACTCAAATCAAGTCATTCACCGAGATATAAAACCGGAAAACATTATTGTCGGTCCTTACGGTGAGGTGCTGATTTTAGATTGGGGTTTGGCCAAAATGGTTTCATACGATGAAAGGGAAGACTCTTTTATCGAGCAGAGCTCTGTCCATAGTGAAATCACCCATTTTGGAAAAGTTGTAGGAACTGTCTCTTACATGGCTCCTGAGCGAGCCCTAGGAGAACCTGCAAATTTTCAAACCGACATTTACTCTCTGGGCGTAATTCTCTATCAAATTTTAACGCTCCACCTTCCTTTCCGAAGAGAGTCCTTAAAATCTTTTCGAGAAAAAATGACAAAAGAGATCATTCCCAATCCAATGGAGGTTGCTCCTCACCGTGATGTGCCTCTTGTCCTTTGTCATCTTGTCAACAAATGTTTAGCTTTTGAGCCTGAAGAGCGCTATCAAAGCGTTCATGAGTTAACTAAAGACATTGAATACTACATCGAAGGACGCTCGGAGTGGTTTCAATCTGTAGATTTAGATATTTCCAATAAAGAGGACTGGGAATTTCAGGAACATGTCTTTATGGCAGAGCACGTTGCTATTACAAGAGGAGCAGAAGAAGCCGACTGGGTCAACCTGATGATTTCTAAAGCCTCTTTTTCCGAAAACACAAAAATAGAAGCAAAAGTTTGTATTGGAGAGAAAGGTCATGGCATCGGCTTTTTATTAAGCGTTCCCGAAGCCGCTGAAAGAACTCATCTCAATGATGGCTATTGTTTATGGCTAAGTTCTGACATAAACAAATCCACAAAACTCCTTAGATCAACTGTTGAAGTGATTCACGCTTCCAGCATCTATTTGCAAAGAAATATGTCGTATGACGTGCGCATTGAAAAAGTGGAGCAAAATCTCTACTTCTACCTCAATGACACACTCCAATTTTCCTATGTCAGCCACCTCCCGCTTGCCGGCACTCATATCGGCTTTATCTCCCGCGATACCGATTTCGAAATAAGCCCATTGAACGTTTCTTTAGGGAGCCAAAACATCATGGTCAACTGCTTGGCAGTGCCCGATGCCTTTTTGGCCCACAAGGATTTCCAAACTGCCTTAACCGAATACCGCCGTATCGCCTACTCTTTTTCCGGTCGAGCTGAAGGACGAGAAGCGCTCTTTCGAGCAGGAATAACCCTTCTTGAAGAAGCGCGTCATTGTGATGAAGAGGAGAAAAGAAAAGTATTATTTGATTTAGCTCTAGAAGAATTCGAAAAATTACACAACTCTCCCGGTGCTCCTTTAGAGTACTTAGGCAAATCACTTGTCTACCGCGCCATGAAAGAGTACGAAGAAGAAGTTAAATGCTTTGAGCTTGCTTACCGACGTTACCATAGACATCCCCTGTTGCACGTCCTTCAAGAGCAGATTATTTACCGCATGTATGAGTGCTCCCGTTTTCACCGCAAAGCCACTTACTTATTTATTCTCTTAGCGGTGCAGCATCTTCCTAAAATATCAACAAGTATCCATACCAAACGACTCTTTCGAAGCGTTCAAAAACATTGGGAACCTCTCCCTTTTATCGAAGATGATCCCTCTTTGGTCACATCTAAAAAACTTCAGCACATTCAGTTCGGGATACAATTAGCTTTTTGGTTAGCAAAGCCCTATGCCCTTATGGAGCTCATGAGTAGCGCCTTAAAAAAGGAAAAACGTTCCTTGCCACTTATCGCCAATGCTCTTTTCTGCACTATTGAACTTGGCGCCTGGCAGCTTATAGATGAAAAAATTCATAGACTACATACCAAGACAAAAAACAGTGAACTTAAAAACAAACTCGCTTCGCTTCAGTATATCTTCAACTATCACAACCGTGACGAACTCCCTTCCTCTCCGCCAAACAATTTAACATTTGATGAAGAGCGCGTTTACTTATATCTCTTGGAAAAACTACTTCACAAAGAACAAATGGAACGCTTTTACTCTTTCTCCCAGATGTTCACAAAGTGCAGTTTTAGTCAAAAAGGCAAAATACGCCTCGACTGTGCACTCATTTGGGCCGCTATTTGGAGTAAAAACTGGGAAGAAGCAGGAGAAAGACTGCACCGCTATAGCATGGAAGAGCTCACACAAGAAACATCTCCCCTCTATTTTCTTTATGGCTGCTGGCTTCTCGTCACTGAAAATCAAGAAATTGCCTCCATTCATTTCTCAGGAGTTTTACCTGTCTCCTATCCACGCAGTTGGACGCTATTTAGCCACTACCAGTTCGGAACCCAAGCTGAAAAAAAAGCTCTGCTCGACAAAACCTTCCTTTGGGAAAAATTAGTGCTTTGGCGACAGTTAAAACTCTACCATCATTGCCTTGAAGACACCCAAGAAGTTCAAAAATATCGGGTACTTGAAAAAGAGTGCCTCATCGATCAAGATATGGTCTAAGCTGTTTGGGGAGTTTGGGGAGTTTGGGGAGTTTGGGGAGTGTGGGGAGTTTGGGGAGTTTGGGGAGTTTGGGGAGTTTGGGGAGTTT
>JAJFMB010000021.1 GCA_021772355.1 Chlamydiota bacterium
AGGAAGGCATTTTAGATAAAATGGTCTCCCAGCAACTTGAAGCGTACTACCAGCGCATTCGCAGCAAAACACCAGATCAATTCCAACAGCAAGACGGAAGCTGGAAGTCGTTAGCTGACGTAAAAGAAAAAGTAGCTGAGCGCTATTTCGCGGACATCTTAAAAGCAATTCGCACAGATTACGCAACACAAGGCTTGCAAACTTTGACGTCCGATCAATTAACAAACGATCTTACCTCGTCACTGCGTTTTTATCATCTTCTGCAAAAGGCTAAAAAAACAGCACAAGAAAATCCCGAACTCGTTGCGATTGGCACTAAGGAAGAGATCCAAGAAGACGGTAACACCCTCTCAACCCGTGAAACTCTAACGGATCAATGGAAGCTCGAAAAAGAGGCTTTCCGAATAGAGCGCAGCGGAAAAGGGGATGCCATAAACCGTGAGGAAGCGTTTACCTTAGGAAAAGGGGCGTGGTCTCAAGTGAATACCCTTCCTAATGGAGATCTCTATTTCTTTTATCTAGAAGATAAAGGGTATGATGCCACACAACCGATCTCAGAACAGGTTGCCGAGACCCATCGCCTGGTTGCAGACGATGCACAACAAATGCTTATGCGCAAGTTGCTGCAGGAAATAAAAGAAAAAAATGCCCTCTCACTCAACTACATGAAACAGCGCAGTGAGTACTCAGAAGACGAAGAATCATGATTGAAGAAGCACTCATTGCTCTAACGCCCGTTGAATTTTTTCAACTACGACTCGAGTGCTCCTATCTCGAAAAGCAAAAAAACGGTATCTCTTTTTTAAAAAGTGATAAACGGTATCTCTTACCTAAAACCTCTGCTCTTTGTAATGAAGAGCAGTTTGCTGATGTTTCGATGGGCTGGAATGAGGATGGCCTTTTCTTTACCGTTCTATCTAAGAGACCCTACAAGCAAAGTATGTATCCAAGTGTAGAACGGGGAGATAGTTTTGAAGTATTTATAGATACACGCGATGTCAAAACAGCTAGCTTCAACACCCGTTTTTGTCACCATTTTTTCTGCTTACCTGAAGATATCGAGGGGATCCAAGCCGGAGAAATTACCCGTTTTAGAACCGAGGATAAACACGACCTCTGCGATCCAAATGAATTATCCGTACGCTCAGACCTCCTACCTAAAGGCTATTCCTTACAGTTTCATATCCCGGCGCATTGCCTCCACGGATATGATCCCGAGCAATTTAATCGCTTAGGAATGACTTACCGGATTAATACCTTACAGGGTGAACAACAACATTTTTCCGTTAGCAGCAACGATTTTAACATCGACCAACAACCCTCTTTGTGGAGTAGTGTGAGGCTAGTTAAATGAAAACAGTACTATATGATCGCCATGTTGCACTGAAAGCAAAAATCGTCGATTTTGCCGGTTGGGAAATGCCGGTTCAGTACGGCGGAATCCTTCAGGAGTGTCATGCAGTGCGAGAGAATGTGGGCATTTTTGATGTTTCTCATATGGGTCGCATCCTTATCTCAGGACCTGATGCAGAACGCTTTCTCGACTACCTTTCTACAAATAAGATTTCCGAAAAAAAGGACAACTCCGCAACGTATACAGTGTGGTGCAATGAAAAGGGTCATTGTGTGGATGATGTGATCATCTACAGACAAGACAAGGAACACTTCTTCACTATTGTCAATGCGGGAAACCGAAAAAAAGATCTCCAGCACCTTCTAGAGCATAAAACTCATTTTAATGTTTCCATCGAACCTCGTTTCGATAAAGAGGGAATTCTCGCGATCCAAGGACCTGGCGCGATGTCTTTAGTTCAACAGCAGTTTCCCGAAGCAGCGGACCTTAAACCCATGCGTTTTCTCACTACAGAGGATATCATCATTTCAGGAACCGGATATACCGGTGCCGGAGGTTGCGAAATCTACGCCCCCTTAGATAAAATTGTGACGCTGTGGGATCAATTTACAGCAAAGGGTGCAGTTCCCGTCGGCCTTGGTGCGCGCGATGCGCTGCGACTCGAAATGGGATTTGCTCTTTATGGACACGAAATTAGCGATTCCATTTCTCCAATAGAAAGCATCGCGGCTTGGACTGTAAAATGGGACAAAGATGATTTTCTTGGAAAAGATGCTTTGCGAAAACTCAGAAATACCGATAATAAACGATCAGAATATGGCATCTTGATGCAAGAGCGAGGAGTTCCTAGAGAAGGGTATCCAATCACCAAGGAAGGAAGTGAAATAGGTTACGTGACTTCCGGGACACATTCTCCTACACTAAATCAGGGAATTGCAATTATACTTGTGAATCACGTCCTCTCTCCAGATGAGAGTGTAGACGTATTGATCCGTGGAAAACCTCATAAGGCCAAGGTTGTTGCCTTGCCATTTATCAAAGGAGCATTATGAAGTATACTGAAACTCACGAATGGGTCGATGTGGAAAATAGTATTGGTATTGTTGGGATTAGTGATTATGCCCAAAAAGAGTTAGGCGACATCGTGTATGTGGAATTACCGGAAGTGGGTGCCACACTTAGCACAGGTGATGAAGCCGTTGTTCTTGAGTCTACAAAAGCTGCAGCTGATGTCTACTCTCCAGTCTCCGGACAAATTATCGAAATCAATGAAGAACTCAGCACAGCTTCCGAGCTCATCAATGAATCCCCCGAAGACGAAGGGTGGCTTTTTAAAATCAAACTTTCTCATCCTGAGGAATTAGAAGAGCTAATGGATGCCAAAGCTTACAAAGAGCAATTGAGTTAAAACGTGGACTTCATAGGAAATCAACAACCGCAAATCGATGAAATGTTGCAGGATATCGGCATTAGCTCCGTTGAGGAGTTGTTTCAAGATATTCCCGACCGTCTGCGCCTCCCTAAGCCTGAACGAGATGATGGTCTTTCAGAGTATGAAGGGATGCGTCATATGGAAGAACTCGCCAACAAAAATAGTTTTCAGTATTTAGATAATTACCTGGGAGCCGGTGCTTATGAACATCATGTTCCCGCAATTGTCAATGCGATTTGCAGCCGTTCCGAATTTTTGACCGCCTACACTCCTTATCAAGCTGAAGCCTCTCAAGGCATGCTCCAAAGCATCTTTGAATTCCAATCTGCCATTTGCGCCCTTACCGGTCTTGATATCGCTAATGCTTCATTATACGATGCTGCCTCCGCTTGCGCAGAAGCGCTTCTAATGGCATTACGCGTAAATAAAAAAAGACGTAAAATTCTTATCGCAGACTCTTTGCACCCCCATTACCGCAAAGTCATTGAGCAATACCTCGCTAATTTAGATATCTCTTTAGACACACTCCCTTTGCAAGAAGATGGGCAAATCGGAGATCTCTCCGCTATTGATGAAGAGACCGCCGCCGTAATTGTGCAATACCCAAGCTTTCTCGGAATCATCGACGATATCAAAACAATCTCGCAAAAAGCGAAATCCGTTGGCGCTCTAACGATTATTTCTGCTAACCCCCTCGCCTACGGTCTCTTAGCAAACGCAAAAGAACTAGGCGCAGATATCGCTGTAGGCGACCTTCAACCTCTTGGACTCCCTTTGCAATTTGGAGGCCCTTATGTCGGCTACATGGCATGCACACACGCCCTTATGCGACAAATCCCCGGCCGTATTGTCGGAGAAACTGTCGATACAAAAGGACGACGCGGTTTTGTCTTAGCTCTACAAGCGCGCGAACAACACATTCGTCGAGAAAAAGCGACCTCAAATATCTGCACGAATCAAGCATTGGCCGCTTTAGCCAGTCTTATCGCCATCCTTTGGTATGGCAAACAGGGAATTCGTAAACTTGCTCTTACCAATTACCAACGCGCTGCCTATTTGAAAGAACAACTCGAAGCGCTACCCGCCCTCACAACCTTTACAACAGCACCTATCTTTAACGAATTCGTCATCACATTTCCCGGATCAATACAAGAAATACAACAACGATTTCGAGACGCCGGCATCGAACCGGGACTTGCCTTGGGGCGCTATTTTCCTAAATGGCAAAATAGCCTACTAATCGCTGTTACGGAAACAAAAAGCAAAAAGCAGCTCGATCACTATATCAAGGTGGCAAAAGAACTCGTATGACAAAAACGATTTTCGAAAAAACACAATCAGAACAGCACGCTTACAGCTTGCCTGCAGAAGCTCCTGAATTTCAAAATTACTATCCTCCTGCACACCTTTTACGTGAAGAACCCCTACAACTCCCTGAAGTTTCCGAATTGGATCTCTTGCGTCATTTTACGTCTCTTTCGAAAAAAAATATGGGGATCGACACCAATTTTTATCCTCTTGGCAGCTGTACGATGAAGCTCAATCCCCGCATTAACGAAGTGAGCGCTGCTCTACCGGGTTTTACTCGCACTCACCCATTAGCACCGGAAGAAACAGTTCAAGGTAATCTAGAACTGATCGATGAACTCATCAAAACCCTTTGCCACATCTGCGGCATGACAGCCGGCACTCTTACCCCCAACGCCGGCGCCCAAGGGGAGTTTGTCGGTATTCGCATGATCGCCTCCTACCATAAGCACAACAAAGACACCGGCCGCACAGAAATCCTTATCCCTGACAATGCCCACGGCACCAATCCTGCCACTGCCAAAATGGCAGGTTTTACCACAGTTTCCATTCGCACAAATGCACAAGGGGACATGGACCTTGATGACCTCCGCGCGCACGTCTCTGAAAAAACGGCAGGGCTCATGCTGACCAACCCTAACACCTTAGGCCTCTTCAGCCCCGTGATCACAGAAATTGCCCGCATTGTGCATGAACATGGTGGACTTCTTTACTACGACGGAGCCAATCTCAACCCCATGCTCAACATCGTGCGTCCCGGAGATATGGGTTTTGATGTTATGCACCTCAATTTACACAAAACCTTCTCCACACCTCATGGTGGTGGCGGACCCGGCTCCGGCCCTGTTCTTTGTAACGATAAACTGAAAATTTTCCTCCCCACTCCCCGCATCGAAAAAAGCAACGATGCCTATTCTATCACTTGGAACGATCCCAATAGCATCGGACACATCTCCACCTTTCACGGAAACTTCGCCATCTACCTACGCGCCTATCTCTACACCAAACTCCACGGCCACTTTGGTTTACGCCGCATCGCTGAAATGGCCGTCCTCAACGCCAACTACCTAAAAGCCAAACTCTCAGATATCTTCACCATCCCCTTTCCCCAGCACTGCATGCACGAATTTGTCGTCCAAGCAGACAACTATCTTAACGAAGGCATTCGTGCTCTCGACTTTGCCAAACGTCTTCTCGACTATGGCATTCATGCCCCAACTGTTTACTTTCCCCTCATCATCAAAGAGTGCATGCTCATCGAACCTACCGAATCCGAATCCAAAGCCACACTAGACACATTTATCCAAACGCTTCATACCATTGTTCATGAAATCCGCACCAATCCCGACATCGTCAAAGAAGCACCGCACACCTTGCCCGTTACTCGCCTGGACGAAGTGCGCGCTAACAAGACTCCTATACTCAATGCTTTAAAAGCTGACTCCTCCCTACAATTCTCTCCTTCAATCTAACATTTTTCCACGAACTCTCTCTCTATCAAACACCTTGAATTTCTTCATGCTATGTGTTTGACAAAAATTTAAAAAGAAGCACAATGCGCAATAGTTGACCACATGGGAAGGATAAGCAACCCGGTCAGGATAAGAAGAAGAGGGTGCACACCCCATTATTTCGTGCATGGCCTTACTGTCTTATCCTGCCCAGACTGCTTTTCCAATTTTCCAAATCAATAGAGGGGTGTGAGGATGATGATGAGGGGGCATCATCACAGTATTTTCGTATGTTCATGGATATTTCTATATATCTGTACAAGCTGCTGCCTAACTGGTCCCGCCTCTAAAGAAAGCACCCCCTGCACTCCCTGTCAGCGCTGGGAGCCACCTTGCCAGCCCAAAATCGATGTTTTATGCCCCGATGTCACTGATGCACTGCTTAATGCTGAGCAACTTATCGATATTGCCTTAACACATAATCCGGAAACCCGCGTGACATGGGCGCGAGCAAGAGCTGCTTCTTATCAATTACAAGCAGTAAAAAGCTCGCTTTACCCTACCGTCGATGCCGAAGTTGCCTATGCCGTAACCTATCAGAATTTTCAAGGGGGCAGCGGCGGGGGTATCGTCATTACACCGGAACCGGGAATTGAGGATGATGAATTTATCGATCCTACAAGCTTGCCTGCCCCAACAACAGTTGCCGTTGGGGAATTTGTAGGAGGAAATAATGGAACGAATCAACTCATTTCCAGCGACATATCAGCTAGTTATCTACTGTGGGACTTTGGCGGACGTTCGGCAAGCATTCAATCGGCACGGCAATCGCTACAAATGGCCAACTGGATGCACAATCGCAATATTCAAAGCGTCATGATCAATGTTTTAGTTGCCTACTACGCCTATCTTGATGCCAAAGCGCTCTTAGATGCACAAGAAGATGATCTCAAAGATGCGGAAACAAACCTGGAAGCCGCAACGGAACTGTATAACGCCGGAGTTAAAACGCGCGTCGATATGCTGCAGGCGCAATCCCAGTTTGTCAATACCCAACTCATTATCCAAGAGACAAAGGGGCTGGTTAAAACAGAAATGGGAAATTTAGCGAATGCCTTGGGAGTGCCGGCAAACACACCTCTCAACGTTGCAAACTTGCCGGAAGAACTTCCAATGGATGATATTCTCAGCAATATTGATACGCTTATGGAAACAGCCAAATCGTGCCGTCCCGATCTCTCTGCCTATCAAGCAGAGTATCAAAAACGGCAAGCCGATCTTAAGGTGGCAGAATCTGATGGAAAACCTTTTCTAACAGCAAATGCAGATCTTGAGCGGGTCGATGGCTTAAATCGTTCCGTAAGCAGCGGTTATGTTTATAGTGGAGCCATAGCACTAGAGTTTCCACTTTATCACGGTTGCTACTTTAGCAATCGCAGACGAGAAGCAAAGTCCAATGTAGCCGCAGCTTTTGCAGCACTACAGACCAAAGAGTCTGATGTATTATTGGAGGTGTGGCGCAGCTACTACTCCTTTCAAACAGCTGTTCAAACCTTTAAATACAGCGAAGAATTTTTAAAATATACCGAAGAGACCTACGAAGCAGCCTTGGGAAGTTACAAAGAAGGGATAGCGACCATCTTGGATGTGCTTTCCGCCCAAAAAGCTCTTTCACGGGCGCGCGCTCAAATCATTCAGTCGCGCACTCAATGGGTCATTTCACTAGCAGGAATCGCTTATGCGACAGGCACTCTATAAATTCGGATTATGGTCTCTTCTTTCCTTAAGTTTAACAGCTTGTGGAAATAATGAGCGGAAGCCAAAGCAGATATCTCCTCCGGCACCTGTGAATATCGAGACGGCAAAAGTACTCGATGCCCCCATTTACATCGAAACCATTGGTAATGTCTATTCTCCCTGTGTTGTCGACATAAAGCCTCAAGTCAGCGGCGTCTTATTAAAAACATACGTCAAACAGGGACAATTGGTCGATAAAGGGGACATTTTGTACACCATTGATTCTCGTCCTTACCAAGCAGCATTAAATAAAGCAAAAGCCAATTTAGCCAAAAACGAAGCTCATCTGCAGTTTACAAATAAGCGTGTGGAACGGTTTTCTGATCTTGTAAAAAAAGAGTTTATCTCGCAATTAACCTTTGAAGAGTACCAAAAGGAAGCAAAAGCAGCTGAAGCACAAGTGCAAAACGATCTAGCAGAAGTAGCACTAGCAGAAATCAATCTCGACTATTGCACCATTACGTCACCTATTGATGGAAGAATCAGCCAATTTCAGGTTTTTCCCGGCAATGTCGTTTCAGCCCACGATCACAACGCCCTAACTGAAATTAGACAAATTTCTCCCATCTGCGTGCATTTTACCGTTTCCCAAAAAAACTTACAGCAAATGCAACGGCTCAAAAACAAAGGCGATTCCAAAGTCGATGTGATTCTCCCTCACGAAGAAGGAGAGGAATATGCTAATGATACCTACACCGGTCATGTCTTTTTTATGGATAACCACCTCGACCAAACAACGGGTACCATCTTACTAAAAGCAGAGGTTGAAAACGAAGAGCATATGCTTTGGCCAGGAGAATTCGTCCGTATTCGACTACTTCTTTGTGAAAAAAAAGGAGTCTTGACCATTCCGCAGACTGCTCTACAATTGGGGCAGACAGATACTTTCGTTTATGTTGTTCAAGAGGATATGACCGTTCGGATGCAACCGATCAAAACCGGAGAAAAGATAGGAACCTCCATCATTGTTGTCGAAGGGCTGCAAGATGGCGATCGCGTTGTTACAACAGGGCAGCTGAATCTCACCTCGGGTAAAAAAGTCTTTGTCGCGAAGGATGCATTGCATGAATCTCTCTGAGCCCTTTATTCGCAGACCCGTGATGACAACACTTGTCATGGCAACCATTCTTTTTTTGGGTTTCCTCTCTTATATGCAACTGCCTGTTAGCAACCTCCCCGATATTAACTTTCCGGTCATTGTAGTCAAAGTGGCCTATCCGGGAACAAGCCCCGAAACAATGGCCAATAGCGTGGCTACTCCTTTAGAAAAAGAGTTTATGACGATCCCTGGCATTTCCAACATTGCCTCCACCAACACCATGGGCAGTACAAATATCGTCTTGCAATTCAACATCAAGAAAAATATCGATGCTGCGGCACAGGATGTAGAGGCTGCCATTGGGCGATCAAAATCAAAACTCCCTCCTAACCTTCCCAATGATCCCACCTTCAAAAAAGTCAATCCCGCCATGGTTCCCATCATGCACATCGCCCTCACCTCTGAAAGCATCAAACTTTCAGAGCTCTACACGTATGCGAACACCTACATTGGTCAGCGTCTTTCTATGATCGACGGCGTTGCACAAGTGACGACCTACGGCTCTCCCTACGCCGTGCGTGTTCAAGTCGACCCTAACCGTCTTGCCACATTAGGAATCACCTTACCAGAAGTGGCGCACGCCCTCCAAAAAGGAAATCCTAACTTACCGACGGGAAGGCTAGACGGTAAAGACCGCAACTCCACCATTTTTGCCAAAGGGCAATT
>JAJFMB010000201.1 GCA_021772355.1 Chlamydiota bacterium
ATAAATTCCTGAAAGGGCGCATCAAATTCAGTGATATTGCCTAATGCGCGATCTACATGCTCATCACCGAGAACCGAACGGCGAGTGGACATTCCGGTTTTATAGCGTTCTGATATTTCTAATTTTTTCGTCAAAATTATAGCCCCTTATAGAAATCAAGAAACAGACGAGCGGTTTCATCCGGCGCTTCTATGCAGGGTAAATGGCCCGGGCCGGCAATGATCTCAAAGCGAGAGTTTGCAATGAGCTCATGAGTGATAGCCATCATTTCCGGTGGGGTTGAACCATCATTGGAACCCACCAGTAACATGGTTGGAATCGATATTGATTTAGCTATTTCTGTATAATCTGCGTCTCTCAAGGCAGCGCTTGTGCCGCAATACCCATCAAGGGGAGTACGCAACAACATATTACGATAGCCAAGAAAGTCAGGATTGTCGGCCTTACAATAGCTTTCAGAAAACCAACGTTCTAGAATAGATGTTTCGAGTACTTCAATGCCACCTTCATTGACAGCATTGATGCGGTCATTCCACATGCTTGCCTCGCCAATTTTATGGCCAGTATCGGAAAGAACCAGGGCGCGAACAAGATCAGGACGCTTGCTATAAACGCCCTGAACGATCATGCCGCCTACTGATAAACCAACCAGAACTGCATCTTTGACATTTAAAATATCAAGCAGAGCGATGAGATCATTTACATGCTGATCCATACTATAGGGCTGAGGGGTAGCATCGGAAAGACCATGACCGCGCTTGTCGTAGCGGATAAAACGCGTGTTCAGTTTCAATGAATTGAGCTGCGCGATAATAGCGTCCCAAATGCGAAAATCTGTACCAAGCGAGTTGGAGAATACAATTGCGGGAGCCGATGTGTCTCCTTCGTCTGAATAATGAATTGTAATATCATTCGCGTGAATAAAGGGCATAGAGCTTCTCCTAAACTCATAATGCCATTATCGATTTAGTTATGTATAATGAACTTTTTGGAATTATTCATAACTAAAATGATATATATTGTTTTATGCCATTAACAAACCCGCGCATAAAATTCCGCCATTTGCAGTGCTTTTTGGAAACAGCCAAGCTTCAAAGCGTGGGCAAAGCTGCACAAAATTTATCAATTTCACAACCTGCCGTTTCCAAAGCGCTCAGGGAATTAGAAAATGAATTAGGGGTAAAGCTCTTCGAATCCTTAGGGCGTGGTATCCGTTTGTCTGGATATGGGGAGGTGTTTCAACGCTATGCGGGCGCTAGCATCTCATCGCTGAAACAAGGGGTAGATTTAATTGCGCAGGCGCGCTCAGCGGGTGGATTTAGAATCAAGGTCGGCGCACTGCCGACCGTGTTAGCCAAAGTGCTTCCCAATGCTATTCATTCGTTCAAACAACATGACAATGATACGATAATAGAGATTATAACCGGTGAAAACACCGTACTAATGTCTCAACTACAACTTGGCGACCTTGATCTAGTCGTTGGCCGGCTTGCACTCCCTAACAGAATGTTAGGCCTTAGTTTCGAGCATCTTTATACCGAAGAAATTGGCCTGTTTGTCCGTGATGGGCATCCTCTGCTCACTGAGACAGGGGGGGGACCGTTTGTTCTTGAAAGTATTAATAAGTTCACGATCTTGATGCCATGGAAAGATGCCGTAATTCGCCCATCTGTCGATCAATTTCTAACGATCAATGGTATGGGGAAAATCTCGGATGTTATCGAAACCGTATCAACCTCCTTTTGCAAATCCTTTGTAAAAAAGACCAATGCTGTGTGGATTATCTCTCGTGGAGTAGCAAGTGGTGAGGTAGATATAGGTTCAATAGTCGAATTGCCGATTGATACTTCAAAAACGATAGGCCCTGTAGGATTGACTGTAAGAGTGGGGGCTCCACTGACCTTGCCAGCACAATTATTGATGCGCCATATTCGGGAAGCCTCAATTAATTAAATAGAAAATGGGGTCGATGCCGGTATCTTAAATATCTGCACGATTGCAAAATTCTATCAAAAAATATTTGCAAATCCATATCATGGCCTCGACAGATGAAAGCTTTGAAGGCGAGCCTCATCCTCACAGCACCATCTTTCACGTGCAACTGATTTTGTCGCAGCCAATAATGGTGACAGTTAATGCCTAACATTGAATTGCGGAAACACCTGTAGCCCTACTTTTGGCTATTTGACCTACGCCGAACAGCAGCGCCATGAAACCACTTGCAGGAACTTTTTTCCCCGGCCTGCGGCCTTCCGCGCGCATGACACTGCGTGTCCACAAATGTACCTTCTAGCAGTCCTTCACTTCGTTACGGCCTTACAGGTTCATGCCGCCACTGCCCGGCATGGCCGGTCACGCGTCAGCAAGGCGACAGGCGCCTACGCAATAAACAAATGGAGACAGTAAAATGGCACAAGCAATTGGATATGTAACAAAGTCAAACGACAACTCATACGAAGGCACACTCGCTATCATGAGCCTCAAAAAACGCATCAGCATCCTGCCTAACACATCCAAGGAAACAGATGCACAGCCCGATTACCGGATATTCACAGAAGATCGTGTTGAAATCGGTGGCGGCT
>JAJFMB010000202.1 GCA_021772355.1 Chlamydiota bacterium
GGCTTGTTGATGCCCACTCTTTTATCGGTAAGGAAAGTGTACTATCCGGTCCTGCCGGGGGGGTTGTGGGATGTGCGGAAGTGGCCAAGATGTCCGGAGTGGACAAGGTGCTAGGTTTGGATATGGGAGGCACTAGCACCGATGTGTGCCGTTATGATGGTCATTTTGAATACCGTTTCGAAACAGATGTCAGCGGTGAAGAGAATGAAGGGGGCGCGCGGTTGTTCACTCCGATGCTTAATATTGAGACTGTGGCCTCCGGTGGTGGATCGATTTGTTGGTTTGATGGGGAGCTTCCAAGAGTGGGGCCGCAAAGTGCCGGTGCTGATCCGGGACCGGCATGCTATGGAAAAGGAGGACCTCTGACAATAACCGATCTCAACGTCTATTTGGGTAGAATTCTTCCCGATAATTTCCCTTTTCCTCTTCATGTAGATGCGATTGAAAAACGACTTGAAGAAATACTTCGGAAAATTCCGAAAAAGTATACGAAAGAAGAGTTAGCTTTAGGATTTTTAGAAATCGCGAATTCGCTTATGGCAAATGCGATAAAAAAAATCTCGCTTGCTCGCGGCTATGATCCTCGCGAATATGCTCTTGTGGCATTTGGCGGAGCAGCTCCGCAACACGCCTGTGCTATAGCAGTATAGTTAGGGATTCAAACTGTATTGATTCACCCTTATGCTAGTTTATTAAGCGCCTACGGTATCGGTTGTGCCGATATTAAGCATTTTAAAGAAATCGCTGTGAATCGCGCTTGCGATAATCAAGTACTAGAAGAATTAGAGCCGCAACTTATTGACTTGGAAAAAGAATTGGAGAATCTAGTGCGTGCTGAAGGTGCGGAAAAACTGAACAGCACAGCGCGTCTTTATGAGTTGCGTTACCGTGGTCAGGATTGGACATTGACAGTGCCTCAAGAGGAGAATTTGAGAGGTGCCTTTGAAAGATTGCATCGGCAGCGTTACGGTTTTATCTATGCGGGGCGTGCTATCGAAATCCATGCTATTCGAGTTGAGTGCACAGGTAGCATGCGAAAGTTTTCGCCGGTAAAGCAAGAGAGTTGTGAACGAAAAATTCATTCCACTACAACGTCTCGAACCTGTTTTAACAACAGGTGGAGAGAGATTCCTTGGATCTCTCGAGAGGAACTGCAGTCGGGAGATCGCCTGGCAGGACCTGCGATTATCGCTGAACCGTTTAGTTCTGTTGTGATTGAACCGGGCTGGAAATGTGCGATTGATGGTTATGGCACTTGTGTGTTGAAAAGAGAGCGCATCAAGGCGAAGAAAATTACCGAAGAGTTGGATCCTATTAACTTGGAACTCTTTAATCATAAATTTACGAGTATTGCCGAAGAGATGGGTAAAACGCTGCAAATGACGGCTCTATCCGTCAACGTGAAGGAGCGGTTGGATTTTAGCTGCGCTTTGTTTACTCCTGAGGGCGATCTTGTGGTTAACGCGCCCCATATTCCGGTGCATTTAGGAGGGATGTCTGATTGTATCAAATGTCTGATTGAAGATGTTCCGCATATTCGCCCAGGAGATGTGTTTATTACCAATGATCCTTTTCGCGGGGGTAGTCATCTTCCGGACGTCACAGTGATAACGCCTGTATTTGCCAAAGAAGATTTAATTTTTTTCACTGCCAGCCGAGCGCATCACGCTGAAATTGGAGGGATTGCACCGGGATCGATGCCCCCTTTTGCAAAAAATTTGGCGCAAGAGGGAGTTTTGATAAAGACATTCCGTTTTCACCCTGGAAAAGATGAAGAAAAATTGCGGCACCTACTTGATAGCGCTCCGTTCCCTTCGCGGGCGATCGATGATAATCTGGCAGATATTCATGCCCAAATTGCCGCCAATCATTTAGGCGTTCAGAAATTATTGGAGTTGGTCGATGTTTATGGGTATGACGTTGTTCATGCCTATATGGGCTACATTCAACAAGCGGCACATCATAAAATGCTTGCAGCGCTAAAGAAGCTTCCTGAAGGGATATACTCTTTTGAGGATCGTTTGGACAATGATAGTGTGATTAAGGTTACCATTTCTTTGGATCATAGCTCGGGTGCTCTGGTGGACTTTACCGGAACAAGCGGAGTGGATACAGGAAATTTCAACGCCAATCCATCGATTGTCACAAGTGCATTGATGTATTGCTTTCGTTGTCTGATTCATGAAGATATTCCTTTAAACTCCGGAATCCTTCTTCCTTTAAAAACGATTATTCCCGAAAACTGTTTGCTAAATCCACCTGTGCATAAGGATTCATCCCTCTGTGCTGCAGTGGGTGCCGGCAATGTGGAAACATCGCAGCGGGTTGTTGATGTGATTTTTGGCGCGCTTGGTGTGGTCGCTGCGAGTCAGGGCACTATGAACAATCTACTTTTTGGTAGTATCGAAGGGCGTCGCTTCTCTTATTATGAAACTATCGGAGGAGGAGCAGGTGCCGGATCATCTTTTCATGGAGCAAGCGGCGTGCATACGCATATGACAAATACTCTCCTTACAGATCCGGAAGTGTTTGAATCCCGATTTCCTATAAGACTTGATCGGTTTTCTCTGCGTCCACACTCCGGTGGAAAAGGAAAGTTTTATGGCGGTGACGGGTTGTGGCGGGAAATTACATTTTTAGAAGCTGTCCAAGTTTCTCTTGTAACAAGCCGAAGGAAGTATGCCCCTTACGGCCTTCAAGGAGGAGAGCCCGGCGAAAAAGGAGAGAACAAAGTGAAAACTCTTCAAGGGATAAAAACTCTTCCATATGCTGATGAGTTTGAGATGCAGCCAGGCGAAACTTTGATCATCAAAACACCGGGTGGTGGAGGGTATGGCAGCATAGGTTCTTAGCGAATTTCTCCGCTTTCGGAGAGAATAATTGCAACAGGACGTGTTTGTGGAAAATTTGCCATGATGATATTGATGACGACCATAATAGGAACGCAAAGGAACATGCCGGGGATTCCCCAGAGTTGACCCCAAAGAGCTAAAGAGACAATGATGGCAAAAGCACTCATGTTAAAGGACTTTCCCATGAGGCGGGGTTCTAAGATATTGCCGACAAAAAACTGAATGGAGCTTAGACATACAGCGACAATAATAAATGGCGTCCATTCGTCAAATTGCACGATAGTGAGTAAGCAGGGGAAAATCGTTGCAATGATGGAGCCAACCGTGGGAATAAAATTGAGAAGTAATATCAAGAGCGCCCAAAACTCTGCAAAATCAACACCTACAAGCCTCATCACAACATAGCTTGAAATCCCGGTGAGAAAACTCGCGAAAGTTTTGATCATAAGATATGACTGTACTT
>JAJFMB010000203.1 GCA_021772355.1 Chlamydiota bacterium
TTCCTCCACCACATAGATATTGGGGATAATGAGAGTACTCTTCTTCAGGGGCTTAACTTTCTCATTAGTAATGTTATTTTTAGTTCGAATGAGGGACTCGCTCTTCCCATGACTGATGAAATTCTAAAAACCCTCTTTGGAATCATTGCAAGGTCAAATGAGTCTTTACTTCCGCCATCGCAATCTCTTAATAAAGAGACCCTCAGAACGTTGGCTCAGATCTTTGAAAACATCCGTTTCATAAGCGTAACAATAGACGTTAAAAGAATGGTCGAGCAATCCGTTGAAACCCTAAAAAAGATGAAAAATAAGTGCTGCAACGAAGAGAGTTTGTTTTGGTTTGATTACACAATACTGGCTATAGCCAAACTAAACGATGACTCCCCTGAAATGAGCAAGTTTATTGGCGAGAGTAAGATTTTATTTGAATCAGTTATAAAAACAGTTGTTGGAATACGTCAAAGCGACGTTAATCTTTTGGAAAAGGCCACAGCCAATAGAAAGAACTATCCCCCGTCTCTGCCTAAGGAGGAACTCTGGCTCGAAGACTTCTTTCGAATGCGCTCTCTTTTGCTTCGAGATCCTCCAAACAATTTTATTAATAATCCGGAAAAATATGACTTAGAAAAAAATCCGAACTTCACTTTTGCTGTTTCGCTTTCGCTGGTAGATCTTGTTTTTGACAAGTCAAGGGAAATAGGTAGCCGCTTGAAAGCAATAGAGTATCTTTATGCAATTTACTCTTCAGAAAGTTTCTGGGAGCCAACCCCATTTCTTAAAGGACGCATAGCGCAAGTCTTCCATATTCTTAGCGAGACTGGAGGATATGACATAGAAAACAAATTGTCTGAATATGAGTTACCTGATGAAAAAGGAGAAGAGCTATTCTTTGTTGAATTAAGGTTATTAGATGAACCTGACAGTAACACGCTGTTTTTGGATATAAAACGATCAAAGGGCAGTGATTTAGAGGAAGAGACTAGGGGCGAAATTCATCCAGAAGAGTTAAGTAAAAAAATGGCGGAGATACGATCAAGGGACAGAGAAGCTGCTATGTTCTGCGACCTTCTACTATTTATGCCGAAAGAATTTAGCAAGGATATAGCCTTGACCCTTATCTCCGAGGACAATTTAAACGCCCTAACAAAGAATAACATCGTACACTTAAAAGAAGATCAAGTAATCTTGACCACCCACCCGAGAAATTTGGAATGTCTTCTTCCGTCAGATCAGAAAGCTTCTCTCCTTAATGAAATGCTAAACCGTTTTGGATCTTTTCCGGCTGACGTGCAGGCCAAAGTAAAGAGTGAGAGGGCAAAGATTATGGCAGCCATGTCACAGCATATCGACAAGCTGGAAGTCCGGCTTAATGATGATCAAATCACCCACTTTTTAAGAGCAGCAGGACATCTAACAGATTATACGACCCACTACTCTGGAGCAAGAGATATTGTTAAGTTGGTTATGAAGTTATGCCCAGAAAACTCACCCTTTCATCTTCTAGCCAAAGGAGTATTGGGTAAAATCTATCGAATAGAGGGTCAACTTGATGATGCGTATGGTGCAGTAAGTAAGGCATTTCATCAATTTCAAGATATTGGTCGTGAAGGAGAGTATTTTTATCTGATCTGTCTTGAGTTTCTTAAGCTACTGATTGAGCGAGAGGAATTTGGAGAGAAGATGCAAAAGCTGGTCGCTACCCTTGAAGGAAAGCTAGATACCACACCTCAATTAAAGGCCCAGTTTCTTACTCTTCAAGCAAAAATTTCTATAGAGAAAGACGACCTTCAATCAGGAATTGTTTTTCTTGACCAAGCTGAAAACATTGATACTAGAGGTAAGCTAGATAGAGCGGCCGGATTAACCTTAAGGGGTGAAATAGCGTTCAAAAACGGCGATGTCCGCGCTGTAACTAACGCTTTTGAAAATGCCCAAAAGATTTTTCTACGAGAACTCGGAGAGGAACACCCAGTTACAGCTGAAACTCGCTTTAACCTCTCTATCGCCAAAATTTTCTTAAAAAAGAACGAGGATTTTGATCCAGCTGCCGAGCATTATGAAAAGATTTTTACCAACCTGAATAACGAACACTACAAACTTGGCCACCTATATTTGAAAAAAGGGGAGCTCGCATTTTCTAAAGATAGTTCACGAGTACCTGCCGACTATGGTAGAGCCCAGTTTGTTTTGAGGCACATACTACACCCAGTACGAACAGAGGTTCTTCTTAAGCTATCAACGGCCTACTTTAGTATAGATCAGTACAATAAAGCTGGAGCCCTCTGTCAAGAAGCCATTGCCGTGGCAGACTCAAAAGAATTAGAAGATCGACTTGGGGTAAAAAAAACACTAGGAGAGTGTTGGATTCACATGGCTGAAATCGAAGCAAAAAGAGGAAGGCATTTTCAAGCTGGCAACGCTCTTAGGAATGCTGGAGGCTGCTACGGAAATCTTGGCAATGCCTACTACTCTCTTGGAGAGTTTAGAAAGGCGATCGAGTACCACGAAAAGTGCTTACAGACTTCCCAACAAACAGGGAACCTTGCGGAGGAAGGGAGGGCTTATGGCAACCTCGGTATTGCCTACCGATCTCTTGGTGAGTTTAGAAGGGCAATCGAGAATCACGAAAAATGTTTACAGATTTCCCAACAAACAGGGAACCTTGCAGAGGAAGGGAGGGCTTATTGCAACCTCGGCAATGCCTATCAATCACTTGGGGAGTTTAGAAAGGCGATCGAGTATCATGAGAAGGATTTGCTGATTGCAAAAGAGGTAGAGGACCGAGCGGGAGAGGGACGTGCATACAGCGGTCTCGGCAATGCCTATTTAT
>JAJFMB010000204.1 GCA_021772355.1 Chlamydiota bacterium
AACTCTTTAGAGTATTTGGTGTTGGTTTTAATTGAGCGCCCTAGAAATAGAATAGCAATAGAATATGCTCGAAAATTCCTAGGAAAATCTTAGTTATTGGCCTAAAAAAATATTTATGGAGAGCTTGTTTGAAGTGCATAGGTACTCTAGAGAAAAATGTGGCCTTCCCGTAGAGGGGGGGGGATAGGGAAGGACCACAAAGTAATTTTTTAAGAGATTTACCAGCTTGACTTGGTAATTCCCGGAATCATACCGAAGCTAGCCATTTCACGAAAGCACAAACGCGATAGCTTAAACTTTCTTAGAAAACCGCGTGCTCTGCCTGTAAGCTGGCAACGATTGCGCAGACGGACAGGGGAGGAGTTGGGAGACATTTTGTTCAGTGCAATCACAGCGTTGTGACGCTCTTCTTCGTTAGTCTTTGGATTTCTAATAATTTCTTTAAGTTCTTTGCGCTTGTCCCACTTCTGTTGTACTAGGCGCTCGCGACGTTTTTGTTTTGCTATTGAAGACTTCTTTGCCATTTATGGTGCCTTTATTTACTTCTTGCGCGCAGGCCCTTTTTGGCGCTGCTTGCGATTTGGGTCTTTTTTATTAATCACATAGAGACGTCCTTGACGACGGACAAGTTTGTCTCCTTTTGATGGGTCTGCTTTGATTGAAGCTCCAGTTTTCATTTCACCTTTCCTTAACGTAAATACTAGGCACTGTTTATAATCGAACATTCGATTTATTTCAATACTTTTTCTGGAGATGATCTAATTTTTGCCGGATATGCCGGGCCTTTCTTCTGGAAACGCCGCTTATTATATTTGGGAGGATTATTTTCTTAAGGTTGTTACGTAGATAAAATTTGAGGGAATGAAAAGGTCGTAATTTCTGTGGGTAGTATCTCTAAGACTGGCATTGATCGGAAGCACCAGTAGATTTGTTCTTGAATATTTTTTGGCTGTTGTGTATGATTTCCGCAGAAACGATCAAAATTTTAATGTAAGGACTGAACCCGTGAAACGGACATACCAACCAAGTAAACGTCGTCGTAAAACGACTCATGGATTTCGCAGTAAAATGAAAACGGCTAGTGGACGTAAGATCATCAATGAGCGTCGCCGTCGTGGACGTAAAGAGCTCGTTCGGGCGTAAATTATAATAAAAATTATATTTTAATGGTCGCTCCCAAATCGCTGAAGTTAACAAGCAGACGACAATATCGACAGCTTAATCGGCAAAGCGACCGTTTTGTTGGCAGTACGATTATTGTCGATACGCGCGAGAATCGTCTAACACATTCTCGCATGGGGATTACTGTCACGAGGCGTTACGGGAAAGCACACCAACGAAACCGATTCAAACGTCAGGTGCGCGAGGCCTTCCGCGCTTGTTATCCTCAGCTCTCAAAAGGAGTAGATCTTAATATTCGTCCCCGTTTTCACGCACATTTTGCTAAGACACAAAACATCGTGAAAGATCTTATCAAGCTCCTGGGAGTAAATGTCGCAGCTCAACCCTGAACAACAAGAAGCAGTCCACACCACCGAAGGGCGTGTATTAATTCTAGCCGGGGCCGGAAGCGGCAAGACGCGGGTGTTAATTTCCCGCATGGCCTATCTAGTCAAAGAACGAGGGGTAGATCCTTCTTCCCTGCTAGGGCTTACCTTCACAAACAAAGCAGCTCTTGAGATGCGTCAGCGCATTGCAAAAATGATCCCTCAAGAACAAGCAAAAACAATTACACTCTGCACATTTCACAGTTTCTGCATGCACGTCTTACGGCAAGATATCCAGCATATGGGTTTTACTCAACGCTTCAGTTTATATGACGAACACGATATGAAGCGACTTCTCACTTCGATCACTAAAGACTTGCTTGAATGTGAGAAAAATATTCCCTCACTATCATCGGTTCAGACAATGTTATCGAAGGCTAATAGCGATGGTTTGGAGCCCGATGAAATCGGGGGTTCCGGATCAAAGGGTCATGATCAGTTTGTTCAAGAAGTTCATAAGCGTTTGAAGGAAAGTCTTCGAGCCTACAATGCTCTTGATTTTGATAGTTTACTAACGCTTACTGTAGAGCTTTTTGAGAAACATCCCGAAGTTTTAGAGCGCTATCAAAACCGTTTTCGTTATGTGATGATCGATGAGTATCAGGACACCAACAATATTCAATACCGTCTGGCAGCTCTTTTAACCAAAGGGCATCAAAATCTTTGTGTTGTTGGAGATGATGATCAATCCATTTACGGATGGCGGGGGGCAAACATCCGCAATATTTTAGATTTCTCCAATGCAAAACTCATTAAACTAGAACAGAATTATCGGTCCACATCAACAATACTAAATGCCGCTAACCAAGTTATTAGCCACAATCGCGACCGGCATAATAAGTCGTTATGGAGTCAGGTAGGAGATGGTGATCCGATAGAGGTATTTCACGCCCCGAATGAGAGAGATGAAGCGGAGGCCGTGATAGGGCGAATTGCCAAATTGAAACAAAAATGGGGATTGCGCTGGAAGGATTTTGCTATTCTTTATCGCTCTAATGCTCTATCACGCCAATTTGAGCTCGCTCTTATGAAACACACGTGGCAAAACGGGGAAAGGTTTCTCATTGGTATCCCCTATCAGGTCTATGGCGGTTTAGAGTTTTATGAACGGAAGGAAGTCAAAGATCTTTTCGCCTATTTACGTGTTATCGTTAATCCCTCTGATCAGGAAGCACTCCTCCGCATAATCAATCAACCAAGGCGGGGAATAGGGGAACAGGCTCTTGATGTGTTGACCTCATACAATCGAAGAAATAAAATTCCCTTATGGGAAGTGCTTCTAAAATCTGAAGAATTTCAAGATCGCATTAATCAGCGCGCTTATAATGGCATCTGTAATTTTATCGCTCTTATTGAAAAAGCTAAAGAACGCTTTGCAGCTGACTCTCTACACGATTCCCTGCGTTGGTTAATTGAGCAGATCAATTTTAAAAAAGCTATTGACGATGAAGTGAAAAGTCAAAAGATGCGCGATTTTAAATGGGAAAACGTGCAAGAGTTCGTCTCGTCTCTAGCTGATTTTGAGGAGCAAGGGGGAAAAGATCTTCAAGAATACGTCACCTCCATTCCTTTAGACAATGAATGGGCTGCGCGAAACAAGAAAAAAAAGCAGCGAGATGACGCCGTGAATCTCATGACTTTTCATAGCAGTAAAGGGTTAGAGTTTCCTGTCTGCTTTTTGGTTGGAATGGAAGATCACCTTATTCCTCATGAGCGCAGTCTTAAAGAGGGCACAATTGAAGAGGAGCGTCGCCTGATGTATGTCGCCATGACAAGGGCAATGCGTTACTTGTGTATTAGCATGGCTAAGCAACGGAAAAAAATGGGTCGCGATATTGCATGCCGCCCTTCCCGTTTTCTCTTTGAAATTCCCAAGGAACTCATCAACCCCGTTAGATTTGATAATATTGAACTAAGGTAAATTTATGATCGACCATGTCTCTATTAAAGTAAGTAACCTGGAAGAAAGCCGAGCATTTTATGAAAAAATCTTCGCTCCATTGGGATACAAAATCTCTTTTGGAAGAGAAGGCGAAATGTGGGCATTTGATATTGGTAATCGATCTCTATTTGAGATCCTACAACATAATGGTAATGATCCTATCACGGGTGTACACGTTGCGTTTAGAGCTGAAAGTCAGGAGCAAGTGAGAGCTTTCCATGATGCCGCCATTAGCTACGGGGCAACTGACAATGGAAAGCCGGGCCTAAGACCTAACTATACTCCAAATTACTACGCTAGCTTTATTTTAGATCCTGATGGACACAATATCGAAGCTATGGTTGATAAGCAGTATTGAAAAAGGCTTTTTCTGAGTCTTTGGGATTTTTCAATTTAATTTGATCAGTTGACATAATTTATCATTTGTTTATATTGCTCCCCAATTTAGAAATAATTGGGTGTAATTATGTTAGTAAATTTTAAATTGAATGAAAGTAATATTACTATTGATTGGAACGATGAGACGGTAAAAGAGAAGCTAGAAGGACTTGCGCAAGCAAAAAAAAACTGTCACTGGATTCAAGCAGATTTGTCCTTAGCTAACTCTTCGTTTTTAACCCGTCTTGCTTTTAGGATTGCCAAGTGTGTGAATTTACATCGTTGGTTTGGGCAGAATTTTTTAAAGGTCGAACTTGGTGCTTCACACCATATACTTAAGCACTTACAAAAGCATGTGGCTGAAGATGATGAGTTTTCTCTTCTTTTCACGCGCGCTATTGCTAATTATAATCTTATCGTCTCCGACAATTATCAGTTAAAACTCCCTTCCGAATACAACCCTGAGCACGTTGAAAGGAATCCTGTAGAGCAGAACGTTGTAAGTCCTACAGACGATACGGATTTAGAAAAATTATCCACCGATGAGTGTGATGAGATAGTAAGAACGCATCAACCGGAGAGATTGCGGGAAATACTTCACTCTGCCCTTTGCAAACTACAGTGGGGTGAGGTTAATTACATCAATGATGAGTTGTATCACAATGTTCAGAATCTCTTCGCTAAAATGAACGGCGATCAACTCTATGTGTGCCTTCCTGTCTTTCTTCAAGATAGTCCTCCGGAGTTTCCCTACTATCTTTGGGGGTTGTCACTTGATCAATTTGTGGCCTTTTCTGTGAGGTTAGCCAAGGAAAATCCACAACAATTTATGAAGTTTCACTGCGCTCTTCTTGAAAATCCCGATTCTCAATACAAGGAAGGAATTAAGAAAAAAGATATTTTAGAAAGCATGTATGCATCATTACCTGATGGGTGGTTCGACGACACAGAACGTAATTTTACATTGCTACAGATGTATGAAAAAATCGATATCGTCGAAGCTCAACCGCTCCTTAGACGCTTGAATAAAATTCAGTTGGTTTCTCTCTCCAAAAAAAGTGAAGCATCTTATCTGTATTTACGAGAGATTGCTTTTGCTGCTCATACCGATAACATTTCTCAAGAACTTGTAGAAATTCTTCTTTCAAGTACTGAAAATCGAAAGGAAAGAATCGCATACGCTTTGCTAGAGAATTTACAGTCAATCCCTCCATATGCCATTCTCAAAGCAGCTTTTGCTTCGTTTAAGCAGGAAGATATGTCTAAACTCATGGAAAGCTACAAATACTCTCGTAGGTTTATAGTCTGCATTCAATGCTATCTTCTATCAACTAGCCTAAAAACGAATAAGCAAAATGTCGAAGAAGTTTTGAAGGAAATCTCTACCAAAGAAGAGTTGGTTGTGCAGTATGCGATAGCTAATTTTGAGATAAAAGAGTTTTGTTTATTGTTACAAGGTGTGGAGAGGCACGCGCATTGTCAGAAGTGGGGTGTGCTGTTTCTTTCAGCAATTTTAAAGGGGGGAGATGCAGACACTATTGAGTGGGTCTTCCGCACTTATTGGCCGATAAGACGCTGTTTTAATCGGTTTTTGCCTGGAGTTACTGAGTGTTTGATCCCATTGATTGAAACCGATAAGCAGAAGCGTGCGCTTGAGAAAAGTTTACTCGTTTTACCCGCTGATGAACGGGCGAAGTTATTCGAAGGCTTAAAACGTTATCTCTGATACTCAGTTTTGATGTTGATCTCATGGATAACTTCGGCAATGTCGTTTTGGAACATGCGAGGTGCAGTGTTATATGAGTTGTTAGCGTACTTTAGCGCTTGGTTATAATCATCTGTGTCATATAGCACTTGTGAGATGATCATATTCAGGCGCCAGAGGTTTTCGCGATCTTTGTGACCAAACTTTTCTATATATGAGTGCAAAGGGGTGAGTGTTGAGTCGATAGAGCGTTTGTTTTGTTTCATTTCTTTATAGCGGGACTCAAAGTCAATAACAGCTAAGTGATAGTGAGTTGATTGAGCGTTAGTAGGGTCTGCTGAAAGAAGCTGCTCCCTTAGGGTAACAGCTTCTTCAGTTTCGAGTTGATTGTTAGCAGAAAGAATGCGCATCCTTTCAAGCATAAAAAAGGAAGAGTCTTCAGTTTGTATGCCAGCGTGTACGATCGACATAATATCTTCTTGGCAATGGAACTCTTGTGCCTTTTCATAAAGGGCTTTAAGTTCAGTGCCTGAAAGTTTACGATGATCGAGAGCACTCATTTTCTGTTTGTATCCTGAATAATCTTGCACCATTTTTTGGAGATGCTCAGCATAAGCCTTTCCTCCACCTGGACGGTAGCCTGTGACTCCAATTTGCTGTTGATTCGGATCCAAAAGAATAACGGTTGGGTATCCTTTTACATTAAACTTTTGCTGCAACTGCTTATTTTGCTCTGCCTCAGCTGGAGGTAATTTCTTTTTAGAAGGGAAATCTACCAGTACGAACACAAAAGAGTTGCCGGCCATTTGGGCAAATTCAGAAGTGTCCAATGCCTCGCTGTCTAGTTTTTTGCACCAGCCACACCAATCAGAGCCAGTAAAGAAGAGCAAGAGAGGCTTATTAGTCGACTTTGCTTGTTGTACAGCTTGGTCGTAATTTGTCATCCACTGCACACCACTTGCGTGACTGTCACCCGTATACGCAATTGCGATGACTGTGAGTAACATATACATATATTTCATAATTTTACCGTCCTTTCCAATTTTAATAAGTTAACCACAAACATAATTTTCCTAGTGCAGGTGCCTAATGAAAATTAATGACGTTTGTGGTATCATTCCCCCTCATTAAATATAGTAGCCCTTAAAGGGCCACAAATCTGGACTGTAAATGATTTTAAAATATTTGTAACCATGCAATCTTACCCTACCACTATTATTTTTAGGCACTACAAGGAAAGACTCAAAAAATGCAGCTTGCGAGGCTTGGAAAAACGGGAGGATATGCAGTTTTTTCGCTACCCCCTTAAGTCCTACCCTTCAGTTGAAGGCTATATAGTCCTTGCGCTCGATGCTCCTCCCTTGACAGTGTCAGATCAAAATAAAGGGCTTCTGCTCATCGATGCCACATGGCGTTATGCCGAAAAAATGCTACTAGATGTGAGAAAACTGCCTGGTTTACACTACCGAAGTCTTCCCGCCTCCCTACGAACTGCCTATCCTAGGCGCCAAGGGGACTGCTCAGATCCCGATAAAGGTTTAGCTTCTGCCGAGGCTCTCTATGCAGCTTATCGTGTTTTAGAAAGAAATACAGAGGGAATATTAGATAATTATTATTGGAAAGATGAGTTTATTGAAAATAATTACTGTCTTTGATATAATTTGCAATTAAAATTAAGGAGTTAATAAATGTCTTCTATAGTTAATCACCTTCGTCATCCTTTTACATACAAAATAGAGCAATATAAGCAAGCCTCCACCCACACGCTCACCCAAGAAGAGAAAATTAAAGCTGTCGCCGCTGCTCTCCTAGTTGCCGGTATCTCCTCTCTTCTCGCTGGGACTCCGGTACTTCTATTGGCAGGTCTTCCCGTTTTTTTTGCCATCACCCACTACTTTAAAAACCGCAGCATCGAGCATCTAAAAAAGCAACAGCCACTCAATTTACCTCCCCCAGCTAAAGGTGTTCTTAAGAGACGAGCCTCTGATAGCGAATTAACGAATCCCTACCAAGGACAAAAGCTTAAACGCCGAAACTCCGATTCTAACGTTCATTTCGGTCCAGTGCGTGAAAGACCTTTCGTAAAAAAAGCTCCTCCTTTGATAATGAAAGCGGGAATCGCATCTTTTGAAAGATGCGATTTAAACAAAGACAAAGGACCCACCAGAGAAGCA
>JAJFMB010000205.1 GCA_021772355.1 Chlamydiota bacterium
AAGATAAATCTTTCGTGTGTTAAACGTGCTTTAAAGACTCTTTGATTAGCACAGCTAAGTCAGCATCATCTCCATGCTTTTCTAAGGTCTTATGGAGGGCTTTTTGAGCTGTGCTTTGGTGATAACCTAAGTTGATTAAGGCGCTCATGGCGTCTTGAACACTTTTCTTGTTTGGCACAAGCGCATATGCCGAAATATCTACTGAAAACTCTTTGGGAAGCTTATCACGCATTTCGATGATAAGGCGTTCTGCCGTCTTTTTTCCGATACCGGGAACTTTGCTAATCATCTTAACATCTTGATTCATAACTGCCTGATTCATTTGGTCAATAGGGAGATGTCCTATCAAACTTAATGCAACCTTTGGGCCTACACCGCTAACACCCATCAGGCTTTCGAATAAGTCTCTCTCTTGAGAAGAAATAAATCCATAGAGAGTGTGCGAGAGTTCACGCACGATAAACGAAGTAAAAAGGCGCTGCTCATGACCGACTTGAGGAAGCTTTGCGTAGACATGCGCGGGGATGTAAATAAGAAAACCGATTCCATTGACATCAAGTGTCACATGCACGGGAGTAATTTCTGAGAGCTTTCCGCTAATATAACTATACATCAGATTTCTTCTCCTAATAAGCTGTTTGCACGCATTGCCTGCGAATGACAGAGCGCTAAGGCAAGAGCATCTGCGGCGTCTTCAGGTTGAGGGATTTCTGAAAGGTTCAAGAGCTTTTGTACCATACCCTGGACTTGAAATTTACTTGCTCGTCCTGTTCCTGTGACAGCAAGTTTTGCTTTAGTCGGCGCATATTCAAAAATGGCAATATTTTGCTTTTTCGCTGCTATCAGAGCAATTCCTCTAGCCATCCCCAATTTCAAAGCGCTTTGGACATTTTTTTGAACATATTGTGTTTCCACAACCAATATTGCAGGCTTATGCGTTTTAAGTAGTTCTTCTATGCCTTCATAAATAATCAAATAACGATCCATCAATTTTAACTGACGGGGTGGACGAATGACTCCATAATCCAGCGCTCGCCGCTGTCCATCTTGAACGCATATGACACCATAGCCTGTTTTTGTCGTTCCAGGATCAATACCTAAAATAATCAAGAATTTACTCAAATAAGTTTTGTTTATAGTAAGAGGCGGCTTTGCTCGGCTGGAAAAGATCGGGAGCATCTTCTTTTTTTTCATCATTTGCGGGAGGGACGTCAGAGTAGACCTCCTCCTCTACCAAGGGTGCAGCAGGAGTTGCAGTGTAGATTTTTGCCTCTTCCACAGGAGTCGTAGGATTAACAACTTCTTTAGAAGGGGGTTTCATAATTCCCCCTAAGTCTTGTAATAGGTGCTGCAACTGATTGTGTCGATCCTCTAACTTTTTGTACTCTCGCACCTGCGTTTCGGCCTGCTCGCATTTTTCTTTCATGCGAGCGTAGTCGTCTCTCCATCTATTCACTTCTTTTTCACTTGTGCTCTTTATTTCTTGGAGCTCATCTTGCAAACGCTTTTCCGACTGATGCTGTATGTTTAAACTGTTTTGAAGATCGTCGACTTTATTTTTATAGCTCTCGATGCTTTTCTTGCTTTCTGAACACTCCAACTGAAGCGCCTCATTTTGCTCGGTTAGCGCGCTGGTCTCTTTCACTTTTTTGGCTAAGTGTTGCTGCGCGGTTTTAACCCTGACTTCTGCTTCATCCCCAACGATTTGTAAATGGTTGAGCTGCTCGTGCAACTTTTGCTTTTCGTGAGATAGGGAATTTAACTGACTTTTGGTTTCATCAATAGCCCGCTCTTTTTGATGGAGCAAATCTTTGCATTTTTGAACGTCGTGCTCTTTCGCTCGGACGGAGTCTTGAGACTGTTCCAAGCGACGAACAGTTTCACGCAATTTCTCTTCCAGCTCTTTTTTGATCTGCTCAAGATGCCCCTGCAACTCTTGTTTTTGCAGGTTCTGTTCTTTTGAAGAAAGAAGTTCTGCTTCAATCCTTTTAATCTCTTCATCAAATGTCGTTTTTTGACGCTCTAGATTCTCTTGATTCTCTTTTTCTAAACCAGCAATCCGTTCAAGGAGATGCTGCGTTTCCCCTTGATGTGCTTGACTAAGGGAGAGCTTCAACTCCTCCATCTGCGCTTCGTAGGCGCACATTTTATCTTTTGATTCTTCAAGAACGAGGCGAAGCTGCTCATCCATTTCTCTTTTTTGGAGATCCAAGGCCTCTTCTTTTTCAAGGTTGAGCTGATGCAGAGCCGTACGCAACTGATTAACCTGGTCTTCAAGGAGTTTTAGTTCCTCTTCAGATTGCTTCTTCTGCATTTCAACATCGAGATTATGCTGCTCCTGAAGTTGTTGTAGCGCATTTTGATTTGCTAACTGCAGCTCTTCTTTTTCTTTTGTGTGGAGAAGTTTGAGGTTCTCATTCTCTGCTTGAAAAACTTGCCGCTCTTTTTGAAATTGTTCTTCAAGGGCCTGCTTACTCAACCCTATTTCGTTTTCTAAGTGTGCGATTTTCGCTTCCAAAGCTAAAATCTGATCGCAAAAGGAAGCTTCAATTTTTTGCTCCTGCTCCTCTTTTTCAATATTTAGGCGATCACATTTTTCCTTCCATTGCCCCATCTCTTCCTGATATTTGAGCACAAGAGAACGACGAACCTCTTCAAACTTTGCCTTAATTGCCTGACTCACCAGCTCTTTTTCTTTATGCGCTCGAGAGATCTGTGCCTGCAACAGAGCTTCCTTTTCACTGTATTCTTGTATGAGCTGCTCTTTCTGTTCATGAAGCGAGGTGTGAGATCTTTTAACTTCTTGAGAGGCGTTTATTAATTGATCTTGTAGCAATGTCACTTCTTCTTGAGCTTCATGAAGAGAGGCTTGCACCTCATGCAAATGACGCTTGAGCTCCTCTTTTTGGCGCAATACCTCAGTATGTTGCTCTTTCAATAAATTGAGTTCATCCAACGAAGAAACAAGTTTTTGCTGTGTCGACTCCAGATTTATATTTGCAGCTTCTAGCTCCTCTTTTTTCTTTTGGGACTGCTCTTCAAACTTCTGCTTCTCATGTTTGACAAGTTCCATCTCCTGTTTGATTTCTGCGATGAGTTGATCACGCTGCTCCAGGTCGATTGTTAACGAGCGTAGTTGCTGCTTGATCTCATGAAATTGATTCTGAATGGCATCAAGCTCGTCAAGTGCTGCGATTTTCTCTTTTTCTTCGCGCATGGCTTGCGCTTTAAGTTCCTGCAGCTCCAGAAGGGACTTCTCTAACTGCTCCGTACAGTCGGCAATTGCAGTACGAGAAGCTTGTAATTGGTTTTGTAGCTCTGTCACTTCTAGGTGAGACTCTTCGGACCGCTCACGTAAAAATCTGACAACCCTATCTTGGGTTTTGGCGCGATGTTTGGCTTCTTTGAGTTCATGTGCCGCATTATCATGTTGCTCCTGCAGCTGCTTTAGGAGGAGTTTTTGATTTTGAGTCTCCTTCTCAAAAAGCTGTTTCTGCTCATTGACTTTTTTAAAGCCTCGCTCATACTCCTGAAGGAGGTGAATGCGTTTTTCTCTTTCCTGTAAAGCTGCAATAAATTTTTCAATTCGCTCTTTTTGACGCCTGTTTTGCTCTTTACCCAGTTGAAAGAGCTCCTGGAATTCTCGCACTTTAACTTTTGCTGCTGCCGCTTGGAGTTTATAAGTTTCAACTTCCTCACTTTGCAATTTGTAATCCGGAGTCTCTAAGGGAGCGCTTTGACTTTCACTTGCTTTGGCTACCAAAGATTTCAACGCTACCAGCTGATCGCGCAAAGCTTCATTTTCCTCTTCGGACTCTTCTCTTAAGTGCTGTGCTTGAGCGATCGCCACATGGGCTTTAATCAACTGTTTTTCAAGGTTTTTCTGCGTTTCCTGATATCTTACAATAGTGGCTGCATCGACTCCTGATTTTCTACGTTCCATCTCATAAAGTGTAGAAAGTGTGTGCTCATATTTTTTTTTAAGCACAGCGATCAGTTGCTTTAAACGGATGTGTTCCTGTGTTTTCTCTTGGCTCATTTCTGGGGGAACCCTAAAACTTAAACTTCTTACTATTAATTACTTATGCATATTTATATCTTTACAGCAAAAAAAAACCGCAATATAAACGAATATTTAGACGATACTGATTTAGTGTTTGTAGTTCAACTACGAATTACCTCTATCGATAAAGCCTTCTTAAAAATCCCTCATCATTCTGGTCGCAAAATCACGAAACTGTTATAATGGTTTACGATGTTAAATAAAAAATGGCCTAAAAAAGAACCGACGAACATTATCATTCGGATGCCCAATTGGTTAGGGGATCTGGTAATGGCTACACCTGTGCTTGAAGATGTGCACCGTTACTTCCCGGGAGCAGAAATCACAGTCATGTGTCAGGCTAATGTAGCTCCTCTCCTTAAAAACAATCCTTACGTAGATGATGTTTTTAGCTATCATCGTCCCAACGGATGGCTCCACCATACTCATCCATACGCTATTATTGATTCTCTCAAAATGCATAATTACGATTTGGGAATTTTGCTTACGAACTCTTTTTCTTCTGCCTGGTGGTATTGGTGTGGCGGTGTACAAAACCGACTAGCATTTTCCACAAATTTACGTAGACCTCTGCTAGATAAGGCTGTCTCTTTTCCTGCAAGAAAAGAGCAGCAACATCTTGTCATCACATACAAAATGTTGCTTGAACCACTTGGTATTGACATCTCTGATACACGACCGAAGCTATATGTGTCCGATGAAGAACTCACACATGCAAAAGAGATGCTTGAGACATTTAGCGTCGATCCTGATAAGGATGTTGTCATCGGTATTAATCCGGGCGCTGCGTACGGTTCTGCAA
>JAJFMB010000206.1 GCA_021772355.1 Chlamydiota bacterium
AAGAGCGCTTAGCGAAGCTCTCTGGTGGTGTTGCCGTCATTCACGTTGGAGCTGCTACTGAAATTGAGATGAAAGAGAAGAAAGATCGCGTTGACGATGCACAGCATGCGACTGCTGCTGCTGTTGAAGAAGGAATCCTAGCTGGTGGCGGTGTTGCCCTAGTTCGCTGCATTCCTGTTGTCAAAGCTCTTTCACAAACACTGGAAGGCGACCAAAGAACAGGCGCGCTTATTATTGCTCAAGCATTAAGCAGTCCCCTTCGTCAGATTGCCGAAAACGCCGGTCAAGAAGGTGCCATCATCCTGCAACAGGTTGAATCACTTGACAGCACTCATGGTTACAACGCTTTCTCAGGAGAATTTGTAGACATGATTGCAGCGGGAATTCTAGATCCTACGAAGGTGACGCGTTGTGCACTAGAAAATGCCGCCTCCATCGCAGGAATGCTTCTTACCACAGAAGCGATTGTTGCTGATATCCCAGAGGATAGAGCAGCTGCACCTGCTATGCCAGCCGGTATGGACTACTAGAAATTACACAATGCAAGACCCGAATTTTGTTTCGGGTCTTGCAAAATATTCCACTCTTGCGTAATCTTATAGCTTATTTCTGATCCGGATTAGCTCAGCGGTAGAGCAGTGGACTGTTAATCCATTGGTCGCAAGTTCGAATCTTGCATCCGGAGACTTTAAGTATGAGGCACTTAAGAGAAATCTTAAAGTGCCTTTTTTCTTATCTCAAGGATCCTTTCCCCAATTTTGCCCCATTCATCCACAACACATAACAATAATGAACAAACAAAGTGATACCGATTGTCGACATATTAAGTTGTTTTTTAGTGTGGTAAAAGTGGGGAAATTCCCTAAACCTTCAGCCAAAAACTTACTTTTTCTCGAGACAATCTAACGTAAAAACCAAGGGATTAAGAGTCCCATGGGCATTACAAAGTAACACTTTTTAGCATACGGAGTTTGAATATGGCATCTATCAAAGAACGAAAAGACAAAAACGGAAAGACTATCTATCAAGTACAAATTAGAATGAAAGGATGTCCTCCCCAACATGGATCATTCAAGAGAAAAACCGATGCTGATCGTTGGATTCAGCAAACAGAGGCTGCAATCCGAGAGGGACGACACTTTAAAACCACAGAAGCAAAAAAACACACTCTTGGCGAACTAATTGATCGTTACATAAGAGATGTACTCCCCTTAAAAAAAGGCGCAGAGCAAAGACAGGGAGCTCAATTAAAATGGTGGAAACAACAACTTGGCAATTATCTACTATCAGATATCTCCCCTTCACGTATTGCTGAACAAAGAGACCTCCTTCTTAAAGGAATTACCAAACGAGGAAGCCTAAGAAGTCCTTCGACAGTAGTTAGATACATGGCAGCGCTTTCTCATGCATTTTCGATCGCTATTAAAGAGTGGGAGTGGATTGAGGACTCCCCTATGCGAAAAGTAGCCAAGCCACGAGAACCCCGCGGAAGAATACGATTCTTGGATGATGAAGAAAGAGTTCGATTGCTAGAATCCTGTCAAACGAGTTCAAACACTTACCTATACCTAATCGTAGTATTAGCTCTTTCAAACGGGATGAGACAGGCTGAAATATTAAATCTAAAATGGTCTGATGTCGATCTTGAAAAAGGTAGAATTATTCTTTATGAAACAAAAAATGGAGAAGTTAGACAGGTACCGATATCAGGTTTATCCCTAGAACTATTAAAGCAGCGCGATAAAGTCCGCCGCATCGACACCAATTATCTTTTCCCCGGAAAAATCCCCAATAAGCCTATTGATATTCGATCTGCATGGGACAGTGCAATTAAGAGGGCAGATATCTCAAACTTTAAATTCCACGACCTACGTCACTCATGCGCCTCCTATCTTGCCATGAATGGGGCTAGCCTCGCAGAAATAGCTGAAGTGCTCGGGCATAAGACGCTCAGCATGGTAAAACGATATTCTCACCTGTCTGAAACTCATACAGCAGGTGTTGTTTCCAGAATGAATGAAAAGATATTTGGGTAAAAAAATGCAACATCATCCAATAGGCACAATGAGTGTTAATAAATTCGATTCATTAGCTACTCCAAATTTTGAAGAACTGTTAAATTACAAATACTGGACGATTTTTGAAGCGTCGCTCATTTTGACAGAGTGGTCTGACAAACATATAGAAAAGACGCATTGTAAATTCTCTCAAACTGAGGCTCTTGAATTCTTTTCCGATAGATCTTATCTGATAATGCCGGAAGAACCCTTTCGACTAGATAATTATAGCGAAAAAGTTGAAAAAACATTTAAAGAGTTACTAATTGATATCTATTTTGAATTGGTGTTTACAGCAAAATACTTTAAATTATCTGAAGGAATTAATCATGTAATTAGGCCTTTACGTGTGATTATGTGGGCTATAGACAAAGGAATGATACTGCCCTTAGACCTTCAAAAGGCATTGAAGATCGAACAAATGCAACAAAAGAAACGTACTTCATGGAAAGAAAAAGTAAAGGTGAAGATAGTTGGATCATATTATCTTCAAGAGAATAAAAATGCACACCAAACAGAGGTTATTCGCTGTCCGTGGATGAAAAAGTACGCTCCTGAGTCAATAAAAATAACAGAACGACATTTATTGAGAGACATTAAGGATATATCCAGACGGGAGCCTGAACTAATTCCTGAAGTCTTACAAAGAAATGGATTACAATTTAAGTGCGATTTTAAGTTATTGAATGAAGCTATAACCACCGCTGCCAAACTTGTATCAAAAGAGAAGATCGGAGTAGAAAAAGTTTGGAACACTCATATTAACGAATTCACAAAACTGTTGAAAGAAGATCAAATTATCAGTCTATATTTATTTGACGTCCCTGAAATCATTCGATCTTCCATAGAGACATCAATAAAAAGGGTATATTGCGAAATATGCTCTCGTACCATGTTGATGAATGGCCGCAAAGTAACTGGTGTGGTTAATATCCAGTAATGACATTTTAATAGAAAAAATATTTGTATATGTCAATTGCAGTTGTTAATTCATTTGTTATAATATGTTGTGCATATCAACGATGTCCTTTCTGGACTTCTGAGATGTTGTATATAAATAACAAAACTAGGAGAAAACAATGAGTGTTATAACTGAAACAGAACAAAAATACATGTCGGTAAAACAATGGGTAGCTACACATGGATACATACCAGAAGGCGGCATTCGTCACCTAATTTTTAGCAACCCAAGCTTCAACCAAAAGGTGGTAAAACGTATAGGAAAAAAATGCCTTTTAGACACAAAAGCTCTTGAAATTTGGATTGAGGAGCAAAACAACAATCAATAGCAACAATATACAACATGTAACAATAACCTGTTAATATTTACTAGATTTTTTGAAATAAATACTAAACAAAATGTTGACAAAGTGGTAAGATGCTACATAACGAAATTAAGAGTAATAACGCCTTCAGGCATAGTTCTGAGGGGTAAAAATTGAATATAGGAATTGCCATGTAGGGAAAATATATATGAAAAGAGATAAAAAAAAACTGCGTCTAAGGGTTCAGCTTAAACACAGTCAAACAGAAATTTAGCATATACTGTTTTGTAATCTCATTTTATCAGAAATACGACTTGCTTTTCAATTTAAAACATAAATTCGATTTGTAATAGTGATTTCATTTTTTCAAATCTACATGGCAATTACCTTGTAAATAAGAGGTTTGCGATGTCCAAAAAAATTATTGATTCATTGGTAAAAGAGATTGATGACTATCTCGGATACCGTACTTTTTATTCTCTCCGTGATCTCACAAATATTGGCTATTATGGCTCTATGGCTGCAGCACGCAGAGCAATGAAAGAAGGTCACTTGAGTTTTGTTAAAGTTTCTCAAAGAAGATGCGTTATTCCTCGCAAAAGCCTTCTAGATTACCTCTCAAAAAATTTATCTGAACATCTGAATAAACAAGAGGATAAAAGTGACACTCTTCAAACTTAGACCATTGAAAGATTAGATTTAATGAAAAGAAAGGGGGCTACCCGATAAGAAAGCCCCCACAAATCGAACAGGTAACGCTTATGAGTTTAACAGAAACAGCTAAAAAGGAGAACAATAAAGAGAATGCGCAACACTCAAAGAAACAAGATTTAAGTTCATTTGGTGAGCTTGGCGTAAATAATGAAAGTGGGATTAAGCTCTCTGTCGATCAAACAAAAAAAATTAACATTGCAGAATCAAATCAAAAACCTCAATCAAAAATAAAACTACCTTTTGAAGTTCTAGGTTTTACGCCTGATAGAAAAATCATGATTTGGCATGATGGTCATTTAATGTATTTCTCTTCAACACAGTTAAGAAGCGATGACCTTGGCTTACTGATGGAATATTCAGAACAAGTTAAGGCAGAAGATGTAAAAAAACAAATTATAGAAGAAGCACGGAACAAAGGAATTATAGAGGAAACAAGCCCTATAAAAATGGGTATTTGGAGGATAAAAGATAAATGGTTAATTATTTCAGGAAAGGAAGCTATAGAAATAAAAGGAACCGTTGTAAGAGATATCAATAGTCCTATTTATGACGGGAGCTTGCTTCAGTTTAGACGAAAAAAATGGTTAGATATCGGAAAACTAAAATCAAAAATTGGAAAAATTTCCCTAGCCCAAGTTTATGAAAAAATAAGAAAATGCGTTGCTCAATGGTGTTGGAAGGATGAAAACGCTGTTGAGTTCATGACAGCTGTAATTATGTTAATCGCATTTCAACAAGCAATGAGCTGGAGGCCATGGATTTATATAAGCGGAGAAACCGATTCAGGAAAATCACTACTTCTAGAAGAATTAATAGAGGCTATTTTTAGAGAGCTTGTAAAAAGAGCAGATAAATCAACAGCGCACGCGATATATCAATCTGTAGGAAACACTTGTCGAATTCTATGCCTTGATGAATTTGAAAAAAGTAAAAATATTCCGGCTATAATGGAAGCCCTTAAACTTATGAGCCGAGGCGGAGAGAAAAACCAAGGAACTACCGGAGAAAATGAACTATCCTTTCAAGTTCATCATATGCCAATTCTAGCAAGTATTTATAAGCCCTCAACCTGTTTGAAAGACGAATCTCAAAGAAACAGAATGATAACCTTTGAACTAACCAAGCCAAACGATAGAACACCTCCAAAACTATGGACTGAAGAAGAAGGTGAAGATATATTAACGGATATTATAGCAGCAGTATCCAGTGACTGGGAAAACATCCAAAAAACAGCCGATCAAGTCATTGAAAAAACAAAACAATTAAACCAGAACGCAGACCAAAAAGTTGATGATAGAACGGCAAGAAATTTTATGTATATTTCAGCTATTTTAGAGTTAGCTACAGGTAACAATTACGCTATT
>JAJFMB010000207.1 GCA_021772355.1 Chlamydiota bacterium
TTTGTATGCGGGTATCGTCGCCGTTCCGACACATCCCCCTCATTTGAGAAGGTCGTTACATACTCTGAAATCTATTGTCACTGATGCTCGAGCAACTCTTGTTTTGACAACTGAAAAATATCACAAAGAATTTAAATCTCATTTACACAAACTATTGGATGTAGAGGAATTTAATTGGGTTGTGACAACTGGGCCTTTAGAAGGAGAGTGGCAAAACATTGAAGCAGTTGATCCTCAGTCGTTAGCTTTTTTACAGTACACCTCCGGCTCCACGTCTGATCCCAAAGGTGTCCAGGTTACCCATCAGAATCTTTTGATCAATCAGCAGATGATTTGTGATAGCTTTGAGCATGACCATAACTCGACCTTTGTAGGTTGGCTCCCATTTTATCACGATATGGGGCTCATTGGGAATATCTTGCAGCCACTATATATTGGAGCTAAATGCATATTGATGCCTCCTGCAGCATTTATCGAAAATCCATTTCGTTGGTTAATGGCAATTAGCCGTTATCGCGCGCATACAAGTGGAGGCCCCAACTCGGCCTATAATTTATGTGTGGAAAAAGCCAAAGGGGGCCAAATCCCTAAAGACCTTGACTTGAGTAGTTGGAAGCTAGCATTTAATGGCTCTGAACCCATTCATAATGAAACTCTTGAGAGGTTCACTCAAGTTTTTCAACCATTTGGATTTAAAAAGGAGACATTCTACCCTTGCTACGGCCTTGCCGAAGCGACTTTGTTTGTTAGCGGATGCCGAAAAGAGGAAAATCCGCTTACTATCAGTGTAGCAAAGCAAGCCTTATCTGAGAGACGCGTCCATGTGTTGACAGATGCAAGCGAACAAAGTCAAGAGTGTGTGGGAAGCGGGTATGTCAATTCTGAACAGAGCGTATGTGTTGTCGATCCGGAATCAGGACTTGAATGTAAAGAAAATGAAATTGGCGAAATTTGGATTTCGGGGAAAAATATTTCTCCAGGATATTGGGAAAAAGATGTAGCCAATCAGCAGATTTTTCACGCTTCTCTTAAGGAAAAGGGAGAATTTTTTCGCACTGGAGATCTTGGTTTTTTTCATCAACAGCAATTGTTTCTATCAGGCCGGTTAAAAGATGTTATTATTATTCGCGGGCGTAACTATTATCCGCAAGACCTAGAACTTGCTGCTGTGCATAGCCACTCATCATTGCGCCCTACTGCTGCAGCTTTTTCTCGATACGATCAGACCTCCGGTGAACAACTTGTTATTGCTGTAGAACTAAAACGGGAAACGAGAAAAGCAGATCCTGTGGAAATCGCGTGCGCTGTGCGGCAATTCATAATGGAAGAGTATGGTGTATTTGCGTCGACAATTGTGTTGGTGAAAAACCATGGACTGCCTGTAACATCTAGCGGCAAAATTAGACGGCAGCTTTGTAAAAAGATGTTTATCGAAAAAAAGTTGCAAGAAATTGCTCGTGTCGAGAGCAATGACTCTAATTCTTTTCAACCGGCTGCACGAAACGAAGAAATGCCAAAGTCAATAAAGACTTTCCTCGTCGCTATGATTTGCCAGAGCTTGAGCATTCCCTCAGAACAGCTTGATGAGCAAAAAACTCTTCCTTCATTAGGAGTTGACTCCTTTAATGCTCTTCAGTTTAAACACCAAATTGATGAGCGCTATCACACAAACATTCCTCTGTCCTTTTTATTAGGAAACCACTCCATAGCAGATCTTATCGAATATGTGGAACACTCTGAGCGTAAAGCAGTCGACATAGCCCCCCTATTACCGCTTAAAGGCTTGTACGATCTCTCTGTTGGGCAGAAATCTCTGCTTTTCTTGGATCAGTTATCCGATGCCGATTTTATGTATCATTTAACAAAATGTATCAAGATCGAAGGGGAAATAGATGTCAAAACGTTTAAAGAAGCGTTGGAATATATGGTGACAAGGCATCCGATGCTGAATATGAAAATTCAAAATGCCGACAACGAACCTAAACAGTCGTTCGATGATCACGAGTTAGACTTCGAATTTTGCGAGGTCAAAAATGAAAAAGAATGGCATCAGTATCTAGAGGGCAAAAGATCCGGTAAACATTTCAAAACTAAGTTGCTTTCCCTGGGTAAAAACGAGTGGGTATTGGTATTTGGTGTGCATCATATGCAAATAGATCTGTGGTCGGCAGCTGTTTTTCTTCAGGAATTTTTTCAAGTTTATCGTGATTTTTTACATCATCGTAAACCGGCGCTTACTCCAACTAAAGCGCGTTATGTTGACTTTGTCACATGGCAAAAGAAATGGGTGGAGAGTGCGGAAGGAAAAAAAGCAGCCGATTATTGGATGAAGATGTTGAGTCAACCTCTGCCGGTATTGCAGATGCCCTTAGATTTCAAGCGGCCTGCCCTTCCTTCTTATCAAGCTGGTGTTGTGTATTTCAATATCGAGCAGGATACCGTTGCTCGTCTCGACAAACTTGCAAAACAAAATGAAACTACCCGATTTGTCACTCTACTTACTGCTTTTTTTGTGTTACTGAACCGATACTCCGGACAAGAGGATATTATTGTTGGCTCCCCTCTTTCAGGGAGGCCAACTTCTGAATTTCGTGAAGTTCTAGGGTACTTTGTCAATACGATTGCACTTAGAACTCATATTTCATCAGACCAAACATTTGGAGATTTACTGCGACATATGCGGAATCGTGTTTTAGATGCTTATGAACATCAACACTATCCCTTAGCAAAAATATTAGAAAAGCTACAACTGTCCAGAGAGACTTCCCACGCTCCCCTTTTTCAAGCACTTTTTACCTGGCAAAAAATTCCCGTTCTGGAAAAAGAAAATCTCCCGGCCTTGTTTATCGAAGAAAAAGAGGCGTGTGTTGATTTAGATGGCTTGCTGTTAAAACCGATGACATTACCCAAAATGAGGGGGATTGAGGTTGATCTTGATATGGCTCTCATTGACAATGACAAAATGATTAGTGGTTATTTAAGCTTCAACCTCGATATTTTTCAGGCTGAGACGATACAGGCTATGGTAAACCACTTTATTACTATTGTTCATGAAATAAGCTTTGATGCTGAGCAAGCTCTTTCAGAAATCAAAATGCTCTCTCAAGAGGAACGTCAAAAATTGATCGAACTTGGACAGCCTGATGCTGATAACGATCAAGATGTCTCGAAACCTTTACACTTTTTGTTTACAGAAACTGCTGCGAAATTTCCTAATCATCCTGTTGTTGTGGACCAAGGGACTTCAACCACATATGGGGAATTAGATCAAGAATCACAAAACCTTGCAAATCTTATTACGAGCCTGGGGGAATAATCATGACTATATTAGAAACCGAACGATTAATTTTACGTCTTTTTCAACCCGAAGACATCTCAACTCTTTATGAGATTTTATCTTCGAAAGAAGTGATGAAGTATTATGAAAAACCCCTTAGCCTAGAAGAAACACAACAGTGGTATGAGCGCAGTCTTAAACGGTACGCTGATTACAAAGGGGGGTTGTGGGCTGCAGTAGAGAGGTCATCGGGCAAGATGATTGGTCAAGCAGGCCTTGTCATGCAGGAAGTGGAGAATCAGCAAGATCTTGAAGTGGGCTATATGTTTCACAACAAATGGTGGGGTAAAGGATTAGCCACAGAAGCTGCGTTAGCTTGTCGTGATTACGCCTTTAAAAATTTCTCTGTTGATCGGTTAATAGCGCTTATTGATCCCCGAAATGGTGCCTCAGCTAAGGTGGCAGGAAACATTGGTATGCATTATGAAAAAGCAATTAACAAATGGAACAAGACGCTCCACCTCTATATGATCTCTTCAAATTAAAAGAGGGGAGATTGTAATTTCCTCCTCCGTTGACTTAACAGGAAATGCCAAGGCAGATGCATAATTTTCCAAAAGAGGAAGAGAAATAATTTTCCAGTAGGGAAAACTGTCCATAGAGCATGGCAGATATGAAGGTGTTGAGGACATGTTTAAGGAAAAAAGATGGCAACTGCCGATTCCTAACCCTACCGCTTTTAAATACGCCTCTTTTCTCGTCCAATAAGAAAAAAATTTCTTTTCCTTGTCGACAGATGAAGAACACTTATCCAATTGTTCGATTTCTTTTGGGTGAAAGTAGTGACGTGCAAGGTCACCAATTTCCATGTCTTTGCAGCAATATTCTAGGTCAATGCCTATATCCCTTTCTTGACAAAATGAGTAGAGGACATAGCCTCCAGAATGGGAAAGGTTAAAGTGAATTTGTTGAGGTCGTGTATGTGGTTTTCCCATTTCTGTTGTGACTATTTCAATTGATGTAGGTTCACAATTGAGATAATGGGCAAGCAGACTCCTCAACATACCTCGGGAAATGATGTAGTTATCTTTGTCTTTCTGAAAAACAAAGCGAGACGCTCTTATTTTTTCACCGGAAGATAGAAATGAGTATAGGCTTCTGATAGCACTCTCAGGCTGATTTAACGAAAAACGGTGTAGAAAGATGTTCATTGAAAAGCTTTTTGAGAATTGGTTATTGTAGAGAACAGATTCATTTGTTATAGTCGCCGCACTTTAATTATCACTGAGGAATTTCAGTGGATATTGTTCAAAAACACTCAGAATCAATGGTTGGCATTCTCGCAGATCCGGGTTATTCCTTTGTGTTGAGCTTGTTAGGAATTCTAAAAGCGGGTAAAGGGTTTGTTCCATTAGATCCTCTTGCTCCACGCGAAAGAATGGCATATATGCTCCAGGAATGCGACGTGCGTATCTTGTGTATTCAAGAGAAGTATCTTCCTCTGGTTAAGTATTTTCCAAGCATAAAGCACGTCATTATATTAGATGGAGTAAATAATTCCAACACTGTCAGCCAACGTTCTGAGATATATGACTGGGAAGCCATCAAATCTGAGGTGCGAAAGTCTAAACGATCATGTCATCATAGTAATGATCTCGTGTACATGATCTACACTTCTGGCACGACAGGTAAACCAAAGGGTGTTCCCATCACTCACGCTAATCTGTATCCCTTGATGCGATGGCAACAAAAGCATTTCCACCTAAACCACAAGACAAAAACGCTGCAAACGCTTTCTCTTTCTTTCGACTTTGGAATACAAGAGGTGCTGACGACAATACTATTTGGTGGAACTCTTTATTTTGCCCCGAAAGCAGAACTTTTGAGAAGTGGGGGATACACAGGTTTTATCCGTAGCCATGACATCACGATGATTTATGCAACCCCATCATTTTTGGCCTCAGCTTTGACACTAGATTCTCTTGAGACACTTGAAGTTATTTTATTGGGGGGTGAAATCCTAAAAAAGGAACTGATTGAGCAGCTCATAAAAAGAACATCTCCCAAATGCTTGATATTTAATGGCTATGGGCCGACTGAGGTGTCCATCAATGCGACAATGTTTTTAGCTCATCCCGCTCGAAAGAACTACCCTCAGTCTAAAAGTATTCCTATTGGAAAAGCTTCGGCACTGAACGAAATTTATCTGTTAGATCGTCACCAGGAACCTGTTCCTAAAGGTGTTGTTGGTGAAATTTACCTGGGAGGACCGGGCGTTTCCTCAGGCTATTGGAAGAAAGATGAATTAACGAGGCAAAAATTTCTCCCTAACAAACTAACTGATGATTCACAGGGAAAACTTTACAAGACAGGGGATATAGCGCGCTTTTTAGATGATGGTTCTATTGAGTTTTTGGGTCGTGTTGATGAACAAGTGAAGATTAGAGGGTTTAGAATTGAGCCGACAGAAATTGAGCATGTTCTCCTAGAATACCCTATTATTGATGAAGCAGTGGTTCTCCCTTTAGAAGATAACGGTAATAAAGAGCTGCACTGTTGGATAGTCTCGTCATCTGATGTTGATATCTTACAATTAAAAAACTTTTTAAGAGATCGGCTTCCTGCATATATGATCCCCAGTTTCTTTTATACGATCGATCATATACCCATGACACTTAATGGTAAGCTGGATCGTAAAAACTTATTGTCAAACCCTGCTAAACACATTCATGTTCCACAGGATAAAATTATGATGAAACCAAGAAATGAAATTGAAAATCTTATCGTCTCCGAATGGCAAAAGGCCCTTGGAGTTGAAAGTATAAGTACAGAGGATAATTTTTTCGAAATTGGAGGGCATTCTCTTATGGTGGGCAAAGTACATGCTCACTTAATTGAAGCGCTGGGCCATGATTTTCCCATAATAAAAATATTCCAGTTTCCGAAAGCAAGCTCTCTTGCCCGGTACCTCCAAGATCAAGAAGAGTTACCTATTCAATTTAACCGTGAAGGAAGACGCGCGGTTGATAAACGTAGGGCATTGAAAACATTACGTCATATGCAACAGAATTTAAAAAAGGATAAAGTATGAATCATAACAGCGAAGAATTATATAGCGATTTCGATATCGCTGTTGTTGGCATGGCATGCCGATTTCCCGGAGCTAAAACTGCAGAAGAATTTTGGACGATCATTAGCGAAGGTAAGGAAAGCATATCCTTTTTCTCCCAAGAGGAGTTGAAAAATAAAGGAGTTCCTCAAGAACTCTTAAATGATCCCTCATACGTACCTGCCGGAGCTGTAATTGAAGATGCAGATTTGTTCGATGCCCAATTTTTTGGATTACTTCCAATAGAGGCAGAGATTTTGGATCCTCAACAGCGGCTCTTTTTAGAATGCTGTTGGAATGCTTGGGAGGATGCCGGCTATCATTCAGACTATTACTCAGGGCTAGTTGGTGTCTTTGGCGGCACAACAATGAATACTTACTTAGTATCCAACGTCATTCCCAATAAGTATGCAATGGATGTTGTGGGCAACCTTCAAACCATGATCGGAAATGACAAAGATTTTGTCACAACTAGAGTTTCGCATCAGCTTAACCTGACAGGTCCCAGTTTTGCCATTCAAACAGCTTGTTCTACTTCTTTAGCAGCCATTCATATTGCTTGCCAGAATTTACTTAGCGGTGAATGCGACATGGCTTTGGCTGGAGGGAGTTCACTTCGCTTTCCTCAAGGTAACGGATATCAGTATCAAAAAGGAGGCACATCCTCGCCCGATGGGCATTGCAGGGCATTTGATGCAAAAGCTGCGGGAAGTGTTGTCGGAAATGGTGCCGGTATCGTTGTTTTAAAAAGATTAAAAGAGGCAATTGCCGATCAAGATCAAATATATGGCGTGATTAAGGGTTCTGCAACAAATAATGATGGATCTAATAAGGCCGGGTTTTCCACTCCTAGTGTTGATGGCCAATCGCGGGCAGTGGCGCAAGCGCTTGCTGTAGCTAATATAGATCCAAATACAATCGGTTATGTGGAAGCACACGGCACCGGAACGAATATCGGCGATCCCATTGAGGTAACGGGTTTGACTCAAGCTTTTAGAGGTTTTACCAAAGAGAAGCAATACTGTGCTCTTGGATCAGTGAAAGCAAATATAGGACACCTTGACGCTGCTGCAGGGGTATCGGGGTTTATAAAGACCTTGCTATGTTTGAATCACAAAAAGTTGCCACCTCTTGTTAACTTTGAAAAACCGAATCCACAAATCGATTTTGAAAATAGCCCTTTTTATGTAAATACCAAGCTTTGCGAGTGGAAGCCTATTGATGGTGTGAGACGTGCAGGTGTCACTGCGATTGGATTGGGAGGTGCAAATGTTCATGTTGTTGTTCAAGAACCTCCGGCTATGATCCCTTCGAAGCTTGATCGTGAAACTCAAACAATTTTGCTTTCTGCTAAGACGGAAGCAGCACTGAAGACCAAGGCTGTGCAATTGGCTGAGAGGTTAAAGCAACAGCCCGATGTGAATTTAGCAGATGTTGCTCATACCTTGCAGGTGGGAAGGAAAAAGTTTAATTTCCGACTTGCCTTAAGCTGTCAAAATGTTCAACAAGCAGTGACGATGCTAGAAAATGTTACAGACGATCAAATTCTGCAAACTTCATGTGCAGATAGAAGTAATTCAATCGCTTTTATGTTTCCTGGGCAAGGAACTCAGTATCCCGGAATGGCTTATGAGCTTTATCAAAAGGAGCCACAATTTAAAAAGCATCTTGATGACTGTTTTGCTCTTTTACAAAAGTTGCTAGATACGGATTTTAAAAAAGTTCTCTTTGCTGAACCAAGCGAAAGTGCAGAAAAAGCTTTAAAGGACACAGCTTTAGCACAGCCGGCACTGTTTATTGTAGAGTACGCGCTTGCAAAACTCTGGATGCATTGGGGAATTGAACCAGTACTTATGATGGGACATAGTATCGGAGAGTATGTTGCAGCAACAATTTCTGGAGTGTTCTCCTTAGACGATGCCCTTAGGGTTGTCGTTGAGAGGGGACGCCTTATGCAACGGTTGCCCCGTGGGAAAATGCTAAGTGTCGTATTGTCTGAAGCGCAGGCAAAACAATATTTAGGGAATGACATTAGTTTGGCAGCGGTAAATAGTGCGCAG
>JAJFMB010000208.1 GCA_021772355.1 Chlamydiota bacterium
TCGCTCATGTGAATGCCGGCACAGACGACTGAGCCGCCCTTATCGACGGCTTTTAGAGCGAGGGGGATAAGCTTGCCGACGGGAGCAAAAATGATGGCGGCATCAAGTTTTTCCGGAGGAGATTGCTCAGAAGCTCCTGCCCAGACGGCGCCAAGCTTTTTGGCCAAGCTTTGAGCGGCATCATCTCCTTCACGGGTAAAGGCGTACACTTCTTTATTTTGGTGGCAGGCAATTTGCGTGAGGATGTGCGCTGAGGAGCCAAATCCGTAAAAGCCAAGTTTTTTGGCCTCACCGGTCATGCGCAATGCGCGGAATCCAATTAAGCCGCCGCAAAGCAATGGGGCAATGTGGACATCATCATAATTGTCTGGCAGAGGAAAGCAAAAACTCTCGTCGGCAACGCAGTACTCAGCAAAGCCGCCGTTGATTTGATAGCCGGTATAGAGGGCGTTATCACAGAGATTTTCTTGATCCTTTTGACAATAGCCGCACGCGCCACAGCTTTTCCCAAGCCAAGGAACACCAACGCGTTGCCCTTTCTTAAAGCGTTTAGCCTTTGGCCCCGCTTCTTCGACGGTTCCCACGATCTGGTGTCCCATAATCAGGGGAAGCGAAGGCTCTGTCAACTCACCGTCAAGAATGTGCAGGTCGGTGCGGCAGACCCCACAGGCATGAACGTTCAGCAGGACTTGAGAACCATTGGGCTTGGGGATGGGAAGATCCTGCAATTCCAAGGGGGTGTTGGGAGCTTTTAAAACCATGGCACGCATAATTTCCTTCATACAGGATTGACTCTTTTTTTTTCTTCTTCTATAAAACCTCTTATGTTTCGTTATATTTGTCTTATTCTTATTTTAGCAGGTCAGATGCACGCACAAGAAAAAATTGCTGTAATTGGTGCCGGGCTGTCAGGTTTGACGGCTGCTTATCGACTTCAGCAAAAGGGATGCGATGTCGAGGTTTATGAAGCTCGAAATCGCGTGGGAGGGCGCGTCTTCACCGTAAATGTCGGCGGACACCTAGCAGAACTCGGAGGGCAAAATATCCTTGATGGGGGAGATGCCCCTCACATGGTCGCTCTTATGCAAGAATTAGGATTAGAAGAGGTGACAAAACAAGTCTCTCAGGAACTTTATTTTGACTTTGAAGGGAATTTTTTTTCTTTTCGCAAACTTTTATTAGAGTACAACTTCACTCCTGAGAGCTTAAACGAAAAATTGCAGCCCATTTTGCAGACCGCACAAAATATGCGTGATGTCGTTGCGGGTTTATTTGAAGAAGAAAGCGTACTTTTTAGAGCGTGCTGCACAATCTTGGCGGGTTATGAAGGAGGAGCTGTAGACAAACTGTCAGTATGCAGTACTGAAACTTTAAAACATCTCCTTTTGGGAGGCCTCTCTTCGACACATCCCTACTCAGAATCTGGTATCGAACATATGATGATCAAAGGGGGTAATGCCCTACTTGCGGAATCCTTGGCTGACAAGCTCACTGTGCATCTTAATTCTCCATTACAAGCTTTAAGACGCGATAGCGACGGCACATATCGTTTGCTCTTTGCCGACGGAAAAGAAACTTCCGCAGATATCGTGATTCTTACTATTCCTAGTCCGACTTTTAGCACTATTTCGTTTGATGCTTCAGTGATTCCTCCTGAAAGAAGAGAACAAATTGAAACGCTTTTATTTGGGAATACAGAAAAAATTGTGATTGAAAGGCCCATGGCAAATACCCAAAAAGGGGGTGTTTTTGCCAATGACCGGATGGTTACCTTTGATAACCGTGACCATCATCTGATCAATCTTTACTATCTAGGGGACCATGACTCCTTTACTGCAGAAACCATTGGAAATGTTTTTTCAAGAGAGCTTCCCTTTCTGGAGAAAGCTTATGGCTACACCGACCTAACACAACCTGTGGTGGCATCTGAGATCCCCTTTTCTTCCTATGATTGCCCGGTGGGGCATAGCTGGGTAAATGACCCTTACGCAAGAGGTTCTTATTCCTATATTCCCGCAGACCAAGAAGAGAGCTTTCTTTCCACCATTGATATTGGTGACGAAACAGTCAAAGCTCTCTTTGCTCCCATAGGCAACACCCTCTTTTTTGCCGGAGAGCATACTTCGACCTCCATTGAAATCATGGGGACCATGGAAGCGGCTGTTGAGACCGGAGACAAAGCTGCTCGTATGGTATTAAACCCGTGACTGTGACCTAATCTGAGGCCAAAGATATTGGAGTTTAGACTTTGCTTTGCATAGAGCCTCATTTGCATTCTATGGATTACAATTAAGCGCTTGTCAGTTATTTTGTTTTATCGAAAAAATAAAGGGAAATTTGACTGAAAAAACATATTGTGGTACACTAATGGTATACCTAAAAGGAGGTCGTGGGATGCTAAAAAAAATTGTTAAGCATGGAAATACGTTTGCAATACCAATCGATAAGAAAATGCTGGCTGAAGCGAAACTAGATCAAGATTCTAAATTTGAGGTACAAATAATTCCAGGTGGGGGACTGTACATACAATCAGTTGAAGAAATTGATAGAGAAAAATTAAAAGATGAATTTGATTCGATAACTCAAAAATATGACCGACTTTTTAAAAGATTATCTAAAAGATAACTAATGGAATATCTAAGAATAGAAGAAGTTATAAATTTCCATGATATGTTAATAGAAAAATATGGTGGTGCAAGTGGTCTACGAGATTTAGGGCAGTTAGCATCAGCAGTTGCCCTTCCACAACAATCTTTTTCTGGTGTCGATTTGCATCAATTCCCTTATGAAAAAGCTGCAGCTTACATGTATCATATTATAAAAAATCGTCCCTTTATCGACGGTAATAAAAGAACAGGCGTGTTTGTTTGTTTTGTTTTTATGCAAAGAAATCGCATCCCTCTAGAATTCGATGGAGATCGAGTTGAAGAGATTGCCGTTGCTGTTGCAGAAGGAAAAATCAATAAGACAGAATTATCCGTCTTGTTAGAACAATTATCTTCTACCGATTATGTTAAGTAAATCTAGTATTAAAAATTTGGAATGACAGCATATCTTCAAATACTTGTTGAAGTTTAGACTTTGCTGTGGTAATATGGTTTTTTAAATTTTGAGTTTACCATGAATAGCCGTATTAAAAGTATTATAATTCAGATTAAGCGCTTTGATGAAGCGAGATGCGGGCCTGTGTAATGGGTAAGACCAAACGATAGGTTAGATAAGACCGCATTCTTGCTGAGAGTGCGGTCTTTTTTTTTGTAATAAGTTGATAAAGGATTGTTATGAATAAGAAGTGGTTGGTGGTAAGTACAGGGTTTGCCTTGTTCTCAATGTTTTTTGGGTCCGGAAACTTGGTTTTTCCTATTGTTGTGGGGCATGAGAGCGGAGGGCATGTGTGGCTTGCTGCGCTTGGTTTATTGCTGACCGGAGTAGCGGTTCCTTTCCTTGGAGTCTTTGGAATGATGCTCTATGATGGGGAAATTAACCGGTTTTTTAGATGGTTTGGGAAACGGGGAACATTGATCTTTTCATTTTTGGCTTTGGGATTGATGGGTCCTTTCGGAGTTTTGGCGCGCTGCTTGACCGTGGCTCACGGCGCTTTATTACTCATAGTACCGCACGTCTCTCTTCCATTGGCAAGCTTTGTAATGTGTGCTGTGATCTTTTTTATGACGGTAAATAAAAGCTCTATTGTCACGATTTTAGGAACCTTTTTAACTCCGTTTCTTCTTTTGTCCATCGCTGCGATCTCCTATTTTGGTTTGTCAGAAGGGGTGGCTCCCCTAAAGTCAAACTACAGAGGGTGGACAGCGTTGATGAATGGATTTTTTCAAGGTTATCAGACGATGGATCTGCTTGCTGCTTTCTTCTTTTCACAATTTGTAATTAAACACCTTTTTAGCAAAGTGAAAGACGGTAGTGCGGTCAAGGTATTTTGTTTTTCTGCTTTATTGGGCGGCGGGTTATTAGCGATCGTGTATTTTGCTCTGGTACTTTTGGGTTGGATCTATTCGCCAGTTCTGGCAGACCAACCTCCGCAAGAAATGTTAGGATTGATCGCGATGCACTCATTAGGCGTATATGCAGCTCCTTGTGTCTGTATTGCTGTTATCTTCGCCTGCTTGACAACTTCTATTGTGTTAACTTCTCTCTTTGCAGATTTTATTCGTGTTGAGGTGTCGAGAGATAAAATTGGAAATACAGTTGCTTTGCTAATCACCTTAAGCATTGGCTTTTTGGTTTCAACATTAGAATTTTCCGGTATAGCCCGTTTTATTTGTCCGATTCTTGAAATGATTTATCCTGCTTTGATCGTGCTGACAGTGGTCAATATCGTATATAAGTTTTGGGGTGAAAAAGTGCGCGCACTATTTGCTCAGGAGTGATGATGGAAACTTTTTACTCCAATTTTATGCTGATTGCTGCAATAGGAGTCTTGGGGGCTGTTAGCCCAGGTCCCGACTTTGTCGTTGTGATGCGAAATAGTCTGATGTATTCACGGAGGGCTGGTATCTACACTTCGATTGGCGTCTCGTTAGGGGTTCTCGTGCATATCGCCTACATCACATTTGGTCTAGGTGTTGTGATTGTTCAGTCCGCCTTTCTTTACAATGCGATTAAATATTGCGGGGCTGCTTATCTGATCTATTTAGGTTTCAGTGGACTGTTTTCAAAAGGGCATACAGAACCGGTAGAGGCTTTAGCAGGGGGAGGGAGAGTTGTTCCTCTACAAGGGTTAAAGTCAGGATTTGTGACAAATGTTCTCAATCCTAAGGCGACTGTATTTTTCTTAAGTGTCTTTTCGCAAGTAGTCGATCCTGCCACCCCGTTATTTGTCCAACTCGTCTATGGATTGGAGTTGAGTTTGATAGGGGCTGTATGGTTTTGTTTCCTTGCCTACTTTATCTCCACACCCAAGTTTAAGAGCACTATTCTTCGCTATCAGGGGAAAGTGGAGAAGGCGATGAGTGTTTTGCTTATTCTTTTCGGAGTGAAGGTGGGGTGCTTTCAGTTTTGTTGAATAAATCGTTTGAGAAATAGTTCTTAACTGCTAGAATACGAGCCTTTGTATTTTTGTAGAAAGGTTGCAGCGATGAAGAAAGTGATTCTTGGATGGTTTATAAGCGCGATTTTCTTTGTTCCCACTCTTAGTTCTAGAGAGTTGACACCACTTTCACATGAAATTATTGGCAACGGCCAATACATCGTTTCAGATATTAACTTAACGATAATGGGTGAGGACGGGGATCTGTTCTCCTCTAGTTCTGCCTATGCTCCCATTTTGGATTGGTTACAGTGTGGTGGTAAATTGTTAGCGATAACGAGCAGTACCATTGAGCGCATTAAAACTGAGTTCTGGGAGCAAGTTCCGATTGCATTGCGTTGCAATGGACGCGTCTTGTTGTCAACCAATTGCGGCGCAGTGTTGTACTACAGCGATGAAAAGGGAAACTTGATTGAAGATGTGGAGTACCGACATAAAGCTTTATCCGGTGGTACTGTCATTAAGGAAGCAAATCATCTAATAGATCGCATTGTCACATGGTTAAACGATTACTATGACTATTTAGAAGCCAATCCAATGGTTGTCGAACAACTATCTGAGAAAGCTCGTAGAAAAGTTGAGAAGAGCATGGCGAGCAGAAATGGAAAGTGGACCCGCAAGCAGCTAGAGACGATTGTCGATATTGACATGGCCAAAATTGAGATCAGAAGAATCTTTAACACAAGAGATGTCGTGCAGATCACCTTTAGAGGGGTTCCGTGTGACCTTCCTCTCGATTTTTCCTCTTTGGGAATTGAGGAATTTAACCTCACTTTGGTCAAAAACGACTACTCGGTAGATCTGCTTGTTCAGGGTGTAGACAAAGGGCTTCCTCTGAATTGGGTCATGCAATCGGAAAAGTGTGAGCTAAATCCAAGTCGCTCATTTGCGATGGGAGATCGTCCTTATGGGAATGACGCCGGTATGATCGGCAAGGGACTGCCGTTTATCTCTGTGTGCGAGTATCCCGATCGCGTACCGCAATCAGTACGCTCCTTGCATATCGGTGGTAATCAAGAGGGAACAAAAAGAGTGATTGAAGCCCTCGTTAGTGAAGCGCGTCGCATGGACGAACAGCGCAACTATGCGCCCGTCATCCCCTCATCTTTAGAGCGCATCGTCCATTCGATTCAAGCATCGAGCTAGGGAAGCGTCACCGTTAATGGTTCTGTTTCCGAATCATTATTGAAGGCAGTTAGCTCGTAGGTATTAGACTTATTCTTCTTGCGATTGTGATCTTCGTATTCAAAAGGTCCTTTCTTGGGGACAAAGGCGATTAATTTGCCGTCGCGATAGATGTGATACCCAAAAATATTGTCAGAAGGGCTCGGCCACCAGGTCAATTTGTGGATAATCTCCGATTGCGATGGAAAGCGATTCTTAACGACCTTTCCCTCAAAACATTCAGGAGGAAGGATATCGTCAGCAAGAATCTGCACATCGTCAACGGCGAAGTTAAAAACATCTATTGTTGTAACTACAGCAAAGCGCAAGCGAATGGTTTGTCCGGCAAAAGGGGTAAGATCGAAAGTGAGGGGTGTGTACCCTAGCGAATTAGGATCCCCCGGATTCGTTTGAAAGAGATTGGCGAGTACATCAGCGGGTGCCACGGAAAAGGGGTCTACCGCTGTAGGGTCCATAATATCGATACGAGCTTGTTGATTTGGGGTAACAGTAGGATCCAGCGTCGGCTGAGTAACGAATCCTCCTGCATGATTAAAATAGTAATAAATCAGACTAAGTTGAATGTTGCCGCTAGTGGGCAGTGTCACATCTTGAAAGAGGATTTGAGAAGAAGGACCATTTTGATCTGCGACAACGGCAAATGTGCCGGTTGGAGGTGGAGGTAAAGGAGGGAGTGCAATTCCCGTGTAGACGTTCCAAAAACTAGCGCCATTAAAGTGCATCTCTGTCCACCCTGTTAGGTCGCCGGTTTCGAAGTCGCCGTTGACGACGAGGTTTGTTTGGGCGTGCCCAAGAGATGGGAAAAGTAGAACAGATGCTGTGAAAAGGGTGGCTAAAAATTTCATGAGTGACTCCAAAATAGTAAGATTATTTTTACTATCGTTTTTTGGCGCAAATTTTTCAACAGATAAATGCGTGTCTAAAGAACCCAGGGAATAATGGTGTCGAAGCCTATGAGCATAAGAACGAGTCCGATGAGGCCGATGAGAAAGCCTGCTTTAAACATGTCTTTAATAGTGATGAGGCCTGTGGCGTAGGCCATGGCGTTGGGAGGCGTGGAGATGGGAAATGTGAAGGAAAAAGAGCAGGCCAGGGCTGTGCTGATGGGAAGAAAGCTTTGATGAAGCGGGTCTAGGCTGACGGCGATAGGGAGTAGGAGGTTTGCAGTAGCGGTGTTACTGATGAAGGAAGTGAGAAGAAAGGCAGTGAGCGAGAAGATGAGTGTCAAGGTGAGGATGTTTAGACCCTGAAAGGTGGCGATGGTGTCGACAAGGTTGCTCATTTGGATGGCTTCGCCCAGGGCAAGGCCGCCCCACATGAGCACGAGGATGTCCCAGGGGATGGTACGTAATTCATGGACTGAAATTAATTGGGTTAAAGCAAAGGCGCTTACGCCGGAAAGTGCAATGAGGGATTCGGGGATATGATGCAAGGGTTGTGTGAGCCAGAGCAGAATCATTGCTGCGGCGATTAGCATAACATAGAGGCCTTGTCGGGTTAGCCTGATTTTTTGCGGAATAATGCCGGATACAGTTTTTTCTTGTGGAGGGAATAAGAAGAGGATAATGGCAACGGCGATAATCAGCAAGAGGATGACAAGGGGAAGGGCCATGATTATCCAACTGAGAAAATCGATGTTTAGCCCGTATTCGCGCAGGATACCAATGGCGATTGCGTTGGGTGGTGTGCCAATGGGAGTACCGATACCACCAATATTGGCGCCGAAAGCAATAGCGATCACCATACCTTTCTTGAGGGGGTCATTGGGGCGGAGGACATCGAGAATGGGTTTGCTAAGTGTAAGCATCATGGCTACTGCTGCGGTATTGGACATCCACATCGAAAAAAATGCGCTGCAACAGAGAAAACCTGTCAGAAGAGTGCTTGAGCGGTTGCCGAGTTTTACAAGAAGCTTCTCCATCAAAAATTGGTCGACGCCGTGTTTGTTGGCAGCAGCTGCCATGACAAGGCCCCCTAAAAAAAGCATTATGACAGGATTGGCAAACTGAGTAAAAAAGAGAGGCATGCTTTTAGGATCATCAAGGTTTGTCAATAAAAAGGTGAGAAGGACGACGATCACAAGCGAAGTGGCATAAAGCGGGATGATTTCCAATGCCCAAAAAAAGATGGCAAAAATGAAAACAGACAAAACCTTTCTACTCGTATCATCCAATTCAGGAACGAAAAAGTAGGCAAGCAAACTGCATCCGATCGCAAGGATCGCAGGAAGAATTTTTTTTACGAGTATTTCCACATCATCTTCTATAGGATAAAAAGAAAATGTTGTCATGAGGAATCATAACTTTGACACCGGTATCTGCTTAAAAGCCTCTCGGTAGAGACTTTCTCTGAGATCAGCATTTGCGTTATTTGTTGTGCGGCCAGACAGCTCAATAGATAGTGAGGTTCTCATCCATGCTTTAGCTTGATCATAGGAAAATTTTGGTGTGGGTGCGTCGTTATGCTTACAAAATGAGAGATATTGCCTTTCTGCTACTTGCGCCGCTTGGTGGCACTGTTGAAAGGCATGATTGAATTTTGGTAAGATGCATTCACTTTGTGTTTGTGTTTGAAAAACAGAATCTAGAGCATTTAATTCATTTGCAACCTGTTCGCCCCACAGCATAAATAGTTGAGACATATCTATGACATCAACTCTTTTGGCAAGATTATAGAAGTGTTCTGCACGATCATATGTCCATTGGTTCCTAAGAAAGATGCGGAACGACTGTGATAGATGAGCGGTTTGTTCAGATTCGAAGGTCTCTAGTAGGGAACGAACTTTTTCTTCCGTCCATGTTCCGTTGAAACCCGATAACCAAAAAAAATCCTCGAAGAGTTGTTCATCAGTGATGTGTCCTTGCTCGAAATTAGAGATCAACTCCTGAAGAGGATCTGTTTGTGGCATATCCCTATGATGGGATGATGAGGTCACACTGGAACTAATCTTTTCTAGATAAGCCATTATTTCTCCTCCTCGTCTTTTTTTTCATGCCGTTTGAACTGAGCCATGTTCTTCACCCTATGTAAAAAATTCTTGGCCCAGACAAACTCTGTTGAGAGAATAAGCAAGCCGAGAGGAATTACGACGATTGCCGGACCGGGAAGAAAAAGCAGCGCAATACCGAATAAAAGGACTGTCATTCCGACAACAAAAACGACAAGACGGCGCGCTTGTCTCAATGTATAATGAAAAAGACTCATGGCTATCCCTATTTCAATTCCTCAAAATAGGTAAATTCGCAAGAAAAGTACAGCAAATTTCTGTTAAAGGAATTTAAGAGGCGGCTAAAAGCCGCCATCTAATTAGTTTGAGCTATAGACTAATGCTCTTTTCTCAGAGAAGTGCATCAAGGCATAGGAAGCAGCAAATGCTAGTGTGAACCAGCCCCAACGTACTCCTTTCAGAAGATCCCAAGAGGTGAACTCCTGTGAGAGGTTGCCGATCAAGATGATGCCTAGAAGTGCAGGTGCTACATAGCGCAAAGAGCGGCTAAAGGCGTGCATGCTTGAAGTTGATTGCCAAATAGGGTCGTTGCTTAGGGTTGGGCACGAATAATGGAATGCTAAAATAAGTGCTAATCCTCCGATCAACATGTTGATGCCGATCACCATGGGGATTAGAGCGTCCATGACATAAGAGGCGTTTCCCATGCAAAAGAAAGCTGATAAGGCAGTGACAACAAGAAGAGTTCCGGTGACAGCACTCTTGCGTGTGGTGCGGTACTCCACTTCGACATTACCAACAGCACTTTCCACTATGGAAAAGAATCCGGTGATGCCGGCGATAAAAATGCAAAAGAAGAAGATCACTCCGATAATAGGGGAGAGAATGGGTCCGAAAAACTTTAAGAGTTGCGGAAAGACGACAAAGCCAATTTCGAATGTCGAGGCATTCTCGAGGATGGATTCAAACGGAATATTTTGGACATGGCTAATATGAGCTAAACAGCCAAAGATGGCAGCGCCTGCGATAAAGGAGACCATAAAGTCACCAAATATCACATACTTCATGGCACGTGCTATGCTATGAGATTCTCCTGTGTGACGTGAATAGCCCACAATAATTCCTAGTCCGAGTGACAAGCTAAAAAAGAGCTGCCCAAAGACATCGCGCCACAAAGCGGCATCGAGTAATTTGGCAAAATTCGGTTGCAAATAGTAGGCCCAGCCATTGATACCGCCCGGTAAAAAAGCCACGAAGACCGCAAAGGCGACCATCATAAAGGCGAGCAAAGGCATAAAGAGAGAGCAAAATTTCTCAATGCCGTCTTTAATATTTCTGACAAGGACAAACCATGTCACAATGGAAACGACGACAGTGGCAATAAAAATAGGTAGGGAGAGTCCACCGAACTGGGTTAGGCCATCAGTCGATTTCAAAAATGAGTGAACAAAGAACTCTTTAGTGTCCATTGGAATGGAGTTGGTGGCGGAAAAATAAATGTATGCCACGGAATATCCGGTAAGAACAACGTAAAAAGCACCGATAGAAAGACACGCAATCACAGCTAGCCATCCCAGAGTTTTTCCCACCTTTCCCCATACCTGACCATAAGCGGATACAAGAGGAGATTTAAGGCGATCACCGATAATTCCTTCGAGAATTAGAAAGGGAAATCCTAATAGAATTAAGGCAATGCAGTAAGGGATAAGGTAAGCACCACCGCCATTTTTATAGGCTTGGGCGCTAAAACTCAAAATGTTGGCAAATCCAACTGCTGATCCGATTAAGGACCAAATAAAACCTCGTTCAGAATTCCAAGTCGAATCCGAGGCTGTGTCTGGTGAAGACATTGTTTCCATCCTTATATTTATTGCTAAAAAGAAAAAAAAGAGACGTTTGCCCTTTAAGGAGCAAGAGAGATAGAGGGGTCGATGAGTTCTGAATCGTACACGAGGAGGACCTCTTTTGGGAAAAAATTATAAGAGTTTTATGAAATTTTGTCTAGACAAATGCTAAGGATATCAGGAATAATGCCACAAATTTTTTGATCTTTGGGATATAAAAATGAATGTAAAAAATATTTTAATATTTTCTTTTGTCACAGCCTTTTTTTGTTTCTTTATGATAGGAACCAAGGATGCAAATTATTATTATTATAAAGGAAAAAACGGACTGGAAGAGAATCACAGGGAAGAGGCTGTACAATGGTTGACTAAGGCATCTGAAATGGGATGTGCGAAAGCGACACAGCTCCTTGCGTCGATGTTCCAACAAGAGGGAAATGCAGTGGAGGCTTTGAACTTGCTAGCAAGGGTGGTAAAGGCAGAGCGTGATTCCAATGTAATGCAGTTTATCAATATTTGTTTTGAAACTGGGGAGTTGCTGAAGGGGAAAGAAATACTACAGCCTCTAGCTGATGAGGGAAATTCTTCAGCTCAATATGGTATAGGTTTTATTTATCTTGCCGAAAAACAGTTTGATCGGGCGGTGGTGCATTTCGCTGCTGCTTCAAGTAAAAATTACGCTCATGCGACGCTTTCACTCTCCGAGTGTTACTCCAAGGGATTAGGCGTTCCAAAAGATCTTGATCGAGCCTTGGAACTTTGTGAATTAGCAAAAATTCAAGATAATAGTTTAGAAAGTGTGGTTGAAGAGGTAATTAATGTATATAAAACTATGATTTAAATATTGTTTTTGTTATATTGTTTTTTAATGATTAAATAAGGAGGCAAAAATGTCTGATACAATGTCATTATCAATGAATTCTATT
>JAJFMB010000209.1 GCA_021772355.1 Chlamydiota bacterium
AATCATGACAAGTAAACGTGTCATTCTTCAGGTTGGATCTACATCGCCAAGCAAACGGAGAATAACCCCCTCTTGACTCACCTCTTCTCCATTACCAAGCTCCTGCGTCACAAGAACTTTAGACCCTTCGGCCTGAACCGCATTGGGAATAGTGATCCACTTTAACTGCTCATAGGGAATACTGACCTGCACGCGAAATTCATCAGTTGAAACAAGCGTCGCAACAGAGGTTTGTGGTGTGACAAGTTGACTAACTTCTGTGAATTCTTGAATTACGATAGCGTTAAACGGAGCACGCAAGATTGTTCTTTCTAAATTTAGCTTCGCTTTTTCCAGACGACTTTTGGCCGCATCAAGGGCAGCGCGTTTCTCCTGAAGCTGCGGTTCGCGTAGAGCAAGCTGTCTCCCAACTTCACTTCCTTCAATGCTTGGACCGAGAAGTTCCCATTCCCGTTCCGCAACAACGCGCTTTCCCTGCTCAAGCTTAAGCTCAAACTCGGCACGCTTTACTCCTGCTTCTTCCTGCTCTATTGCTGTAATGTAGTCGCGAGGGTCGATCTTGAGTAGAATCTCTCCTTCTTTCAGCAATCCTCCAATCACGAGATTTTTCGACTGCTCAATAACACGACCGCTGACTTCCGGAGACAGTGTAACCTGGCGATTTCCTTGAATTGTCCCAAACGCTTGAACTATAGTCTGCTCTTCTTGCGGTTCAACCTTTATAACCTCGACTACAGTAGGAAGAGAGGATTCTTCTTCTTTCTGAGCTGTGGGTTTTAATAGAATAAGAAAATACCCGATGGTGGCACTGACTAGGATAAGAACAGCACCAATAGCAATTTGTGAAAGAAAGCGTTTTTTATTTTTCATATTATGGCTGACAATTGGCGACTAAGCACGTCCCTCCTAATGCACGATAAAGCTTTGAACGGAATTGAAGCAACCGTTTACGTGCCGTAATATCACGTCTTTGCACCTCTTGAAGAGACTGCACGGCCGTAATCACCGGCAAATAGTCGCTAAGACCATTCATATACCGAATACGCGCTTCGCGTAAATTTGCTTCTGCCACCTCGGTTTGGTGATGGAGTTTTTGAATTAAATCTAATTGAAACCGCTCCTCAACCGTAGCATCCTCTACCTCTTTTAAAGCGTTTAAAAACCCCTCTCCAAAGGCGTTTAAGCGTTCCCATACAATGGCTTTTCTACGGTCAACCTCAGCCGCGCGGCGCCCTCCGTCTACGAGAGGATAAACAAAGTTCGAAGCGATTGTAATCAACTCTCGATCAAAAATATCTCTAAATCTCAACGCACTAAAATCATACGAGAGTAGCACCGATAGCTTAGGGAACTGATCAGCAACCGCTTCTGCAACTTGATAATCTGCTTGTTTTAATTTTCGTTGTGTCGCGCGCAAGTCAGGTCTGTGACAGATCAAATCCATCGGTGTTCCCATTTGAGGGAAAGGAGGCAACTTTTGAAAAAGCACACCCGTTTTTGTATTGTAATAATCACTGGGTGGCTCTCCCAGTAGGACATAAAGTTGATTGCTCGCTGTACGAAACAGAGACTCAACAGGGGGCACTTGTGATTCTGTCTGAGCAAGCTGCAAACGTTGTTGATACACATCTAAAGCTGAGGCGTCTCCAATACTAAAACGCAGCTCTACAAGTTCTAGTAACGTTTCATTGGCCTTGATCTGCTCTGCAAAAAGCTCTAAAAGCGCTTGTTGTTCTTGGACAGTAAACCAAAGATCTGTCACCGTTCCTGTCAATATAAGTGCTGTTGCCTCCAAATCCTCGCACGTTGCTAAAACATTGTAGAGGCCCGCTTTTGTTCTGGAATCAATGCGTTTCCAAAGGTCCACCTCATAAGATAGATCAAAAGATAAGAAATAGTTTGTAAGAGAACCACTAGAAGCAACTCCTGGGATATCGGTAATGGGAACACCGGGAATTGAAATTCCGGGCGCACCGAAACCCGCCCCCGTTCTCCCAGCTGTATTAGTATTGAAAACACTGTTCACCATATTAATCTGAGGATAACGATCGGCACCATCGATAATTGCTTGCGCTTTTGCCTGACATAAGCGATTCCACGCCTGTGCAATATCGAGATTGTTTTTCAGACTCGTTTCAACCAAACAGTTAAGAACCGGTTCATTAAACTCCTCCCACCAATTCTCAACAACGCGCGTTCCCTCTTGGTCGTTATAGTACTGCTCCGGAATGCATACGCAAGGACGATCAAGTTTCCAAGGTCGATGCACGCGGCACCCTCCCAGAAAAATCAAAAACACAAAAAAAGGAATAAAGACAAAATGCCTTTTCAACATGGAAAGCCCTCTAGGGCCATCCTATATGATTTCAGAAATGAGTAAAATTATTTTTTTACTCACCAAGAATTTCAATTGATTTTTGATCGGAATCTAAACGCGCAAGACAGTTTAATGGAAGAGTCACTTGATTTTTCACATGCCCGGAAGGAAATCCATTGATTACAGGATAGGGTGCATTCGAAAAATACTTCTCTAAAACATCACTCAGAGCAAAACTTTTTTCCGGTGTATCCGTTTCACAGCCATGCCATGTGCATAGTACTGCTCCGGCAAGTTCCTGCAACACACCACCCAACTTTAATTGGCACAGCATTCGATCAATGCGATAGGGAGGCTCATTCACATCTTCCAAAACGAGAATTTTTTCCTTCGTCTCCAATTGCCACGGTGTGCCCATCAAAGCACATATGAGAGCGAGATTGCCACCTACCAACCTCCCCTCGCCAACTCCAGAACATAACGTTTGCACTCCTGAGAACGAGGAGAATTCATTGTGTTCATCCACCACCGATTTCCAAACGTGAGTTTCAGAAAAAGGGAGCGAGTTCTCTTTGAATATATATCCCAGGTTTGGTCCCAAAAAGGTAACCAAACCACTGTATTTTCCTATCGCCGCATGCAAAGCTGTGATGTCACTCATCCCTATAAATATCTTAGGGTGAGCACGAAGCAAAGTGTAATCGAGCTGATTGAGAAGAGGCATGCATCCATACCCCCCTGTAATGCACCATACAGCATCCACAGAGGAATCACACCAGCATTCCATAAATGCTTGTGCTCGAATGGCATCATCTCCAGCAAAATAGCCTACACGCGTCGTGACATTGGGTGCGACACGAGTTTGAAAACCCCTTTGCTCAAGTTGCTGAAGACAAGAATCTAACAACATTGAATCAAAAGATTTAGCCGGAGCGACCACACCGATAGTTGCGCCCTCCTTCAGCAAAGGTGGACGCAGAATAGCTTGGCTCTCACATATCATAACGATCCGAATCACCTTTACGAGGTACTTTCTTGATCAATGTGACAATAAAATCATTCCATTTTTGATTACGAATGGCAGGAAAAATAATAGCGCTATCGATACCAATCTGCTTAGCAAAATCTTTTACGCACGCATCAGTTAGATTGCCCCGTTGAGCCTCTTCGGCAAGACTTTCCTTCAACCCGCCTGAGAAGTCACCCCAAATCATACCGCCATTACTATGTATCTTGCGAATACCCACCTTTAGTTCTTCATCAGTAAAAATCGCCATCAAAAAACGCAAGGGATGAACATGATTGATCCGTTCGCCCGCCGCATCTAAAGATGGTTTCAACATCAATAAAGACGCATAAGACTTACTTGCCAGAGAAGTTACGATAAACGAAATATCCTTTTTCTCTTTTGGAGCTAACTTCGCTTGATAATTGCGTGGCTCGGAGGTAGCCTTTCTCGAGTTTCCTCTTCTTGCTTCTGTTATTTCATAGCCTTGGTCATACCAGACACCTTCTTCCAGTGTATAGGCACTCCCTTTGACAATTACCGTTTGCTCATCAATCGGCAAGTTTAGTTCTAAAGCTATTTGCTCTTGAAGATTTAAAAGAGTCTCATCCGGCTCCATTTCCATAAAGACTTCGTAACCACCGGCAACTTCAACCATAACATCAATAGCTTGTATTTGTTGAAACATGACACAAACAAATAGTGCAATAGACCACTTAAACATCTTCATGGAGCCTCTCCGAATAGATTTAAAAAAGATATATTCATACTTGATGAGAGCCGTTGACTTCAAGTTTATTTTTTTTCTATAGTATGAAGTATGACGAAAAAAAGCACCTTCATCACTTTTTTCCTGATCTGCTCCTTAGCATCTTCCCCCATTTATTCCTGGTGGAGATTCTGCGATCTACTTTGCGGTCCCCACCGCATGAGTATCGGGCCGGAAATTTATTACATTGAAAGGACAACAGAAAAGGGCACCAAACAAAACGGCTGCATGTATGGAGAAAGAATTAGCTATGATCGAGTTCGTGGGTGGAACATTTATTACGGCGCAGACCAATACTACGCAAAAGGAACTATTTCCGGAAAAACCAAAAAAGGAACTCGCTTAAAATCAACTCTTACTGACGCCGAAGTAGAAGGCAGACTTGGTTTCACCTTCGAAAAATGCTCGTGGAAACGCGCCTTTTTCACTCCATTTGGAGGATATGGCTACTTTGCCGGAACGAATAAATACCGAAGTCCCTCTCCGATTCATGTCAAATTCCGTCCCCGTTTTAGCTATTACACTGCAGGGTTTCTAAGTGGCTTTAACATATCGAATTGCTTTAGGATCGGGGCGAATTTCAAAGCAAAATTCATGGTAGGTGCTACAAATAAAATTGAAGATGATCCCGACTTTGACACCCTACATCAAGATATCGGAGAGAGCATCCTTTACCAAGTTGATATACCCCTCACCTATCGTTTTTGCGACTGCAATTTCGAATCCTATGAAATCAGTCTCGTTCCCTTTTATCGAACGCGCTGCTACGGGGCTAAAGAGAATTACCCCTTCGATTTCTTTGAAACCAAATTCAAAATGTGGGGTGCACGTTTAATGTTCACCTACCTATTTTAATCACCCCTACTTTTTCAACACAGCCGCAGTGACAACAGATTCCTCTTGTCGATAGAATATAAATAAGATATTTTGAATCTTTGCATGAAACCCGTGATTGTGACCTAATCTGAGGCCATGTGGTACAGAGGGAGGTTAGATTTCGAAAATTTTGACGAAAGGCATGTCAATAGACATGTTGAAATATATCGAAAGATGACCTTCATCTGTAAATGTTTGGCCTCAGATTAGGTCACAATCACGTGTAAAAAAGGAAAACATGAAATTAGTCGCTGCGCTAAAAAGACCCGAAATCTTACTGTTTGTCGTCTGCATGTTCATAGCTTTTTACATTGGTAAGTACACTAATGCCACCTGGACAGTAGAGAAAATCTCACTTGATGTAGCAACTGATAGTGACGGACGCCTATTTTTTAATTACGAAGATCAAAAATACTTTATTCGAGACTTATCCTTTATTCCCATGGGGGAATCACGCCTTTCAGACACATTTCTGATGCAGTATAGCGAAACAGGAAAACCACCGCCCATCCAAAAGGAGTATGTCTACCAAACTGCAGAAATAGATGAACAAATAGTCACTAATTACTACCTACTCAAAGCTCAAAGACATTGGGGCTTATGGTCTCTGCTCCCCGCAGGAGTTGCTTTAGCGTTATGTTGGATAACCAAGGAGCCCATCTCATCCCTTTTAGGAGGTATCTTTATTGGAGCTTTTTTACTGAGAAAATACGACATCACTCAAGCTGTTTTCGTTCCAGAATTAAGCAGCGAAAGCGCAGCTGCGATCATCGTACTATACTTATGGTTGTTAGGAGGATTGTTGGGGATATGGTCGAGGACAGGAGCTGCCCAAGCTTTTGCCAACTTTATGACTAAATATTTTGTTCACGGAAGAAGAAGCGCGAAACTTGTCGCCTGGTTTCTCGGTGTTGTTTTCTTTCAGGGCGGAACAATGAGCACCGTGCTTGTTGGCACAACAGTTAAACCCATAGCAGATAAAAATAAAGTGAGTCACGAAGAACTCTCTTACATTGTCGATTCCACAGCATCGCCCATCGCCTCCTTACTGGCCTTTAATGCCTGGCCAGGATACGTCCAGGGATTTATCTACGTCTCCGGAGTTCCGTGGCTTGCAACAGAAGCAAAAAGAATTAGCTTTTTTTTCCAAAGTATCCCTCTTTGTTTTTATGCCATGTTAGCTGTGCTCTTTACGTTTTTACTAAGTATTGAAAAATCTCCGTTTGTGGGGAAGCAACTTCGCGAGGCAATGAAACGTGTCAAAGAAACAGGTCAACTCGATGCTCCTGGGGCACAACCTCTAAATGCCAAAGAATTGCAAGAGATACATATCCCTGAGGGTTACCATCCGAGTGTATGGGAATTTCTTATCCCTTTATTCCTCTTGATTGGAATCGCAACGATGACCTTTGTTTACTACGGTGTTCCGAATGTTCATTGGGCCTTCGGTATTGCACTGGTCGTCGCATTTTCCATCGCCATCATTAAGGGGATGTCGATGAAAGATGCCATCGACGGAATCTCCGATGGACTTAAAGGAGTTGTCGTGGGCTCCCTTGTACTACTCCTCGCTATTATTATCGGTAGCATAAGCCGCCAAACAGGTGGAGGTGTCTATCTTGTTGAACTCCTAAAAGATAGCATTCCCTACTGGTCATTACCAGTACTACTCCAAATCATGACTATGATCACAGCTTTTTCCACAGGAACAAGCTGGGGCACATTTGCCATCACTTTCCCCTTAGCAATGCCGCTATCTTGGGCAGTTGCAGTAAATCAGGGATTAGCCAATCCCGAATTTTTTATGGCCGCATGCTTTGCCGCTGTAATGGATGGAAGTGTTTATGGAGATCAATGCTCTCCAATTTCCGATACTACCGTCTTAAGCTCAATGTGCACAGGCTGTGATCTTATCGACCACGTCAAAACACAGATCCCCCAAGCAACCGTCGCCGCCATCATTGCAGGCGTTGCCTTAACCATCACAGTCTTAATTTTTGCTTGAATGTTGACTAAAAAACCATATTCACAAATGAAAAGAAAGGCTTCTTGACTAAGAAAAGAACCTATCAGTAAACTCTAGCTATGTATTGTTTTGACTTTCCCATTGATTTCTTGATCAAAGT
>JAJFMB010000210.1 GCA_021772355.1 Chlamydiota bacterium
TTTGCTCGCGTTCATCATGTCCGCCACCAATACCTGCGCCGCGGTGACGTCCTACTGCGTCAATTTCATCCATGAAAATAATGCAGGGAGCCTGCTTTTTGGCTTGATCAAACATATCGCGAATACGGCTTGCTCCAACACCCACAAACATCTCAACAAAATCTGAACCTGAAATAGAAAAGAAGGGACGATCCGCTTCACCGGCAACAGCTTTCGCTATTAACGTTTTTCCTGTTCCTGGGGGTCCAACGCAAAGAACACCCTTTGGAATTCTTCCTCCTAATGAGGTGAATTTGTGCGGATTTTTTAGAAAATCAACAATCTCTTCAAGCTCTTCAATCGCTTCATCAACTCCGGCAACATCTTTAAATGTAATTTTATTTTTGTCTTTTGTCATGAGTTTTGCAGGAGACTTCCCGAAATTCATAGCATTTGAGCCTACTCCTTTCATCTGCCTTGAAAAGATCATGTAGATCACAAGCGCAATCATCAGAATAGGTAGCAAAGTGAAAGCATAGTTAAGATAATTAGTCGCTGGCTCTTCGCTTTTGAAAGTTTTTTCCAGTACAGTATTAAGGGTTTGGTCGGGAGCCTTAAATGTTCCCCCTTTGTTCTCTTCAAAACTATTCCACTCTTCTCGAGCATTGACAAACCATTGGTGAAAAAGTTCTGAGTCCTGTTTTTCCAATGTACGAGTAGAAAGTTCCTGATTGTTGAAATACCAAATCACGCTAGACACTGCTTGTCTGGCTTTATCTAATTGAGCTTCATTATCTTCTAGTTGAGTACTCACTAGATTATATTCTTCGATCGAGTCTTTATAGTTCCGTATGCTTCTTAATCCATTCAGACGCGAATGCCCTTTCATTTGATCTAAGGATTTAACAACTCCTTGAAGCTTAGCAAGTGAGCGCTCGTATATCGGCAACCGTTGAGACGTCGTCATAGTAGGGCTGTTAGAAACTGTAAGGTCTTTTTCAATATCTCGCAGATCGCTTTTCATTTGCTCATTACCTATGCCGAGCAAAGGAGAGCGAAAATGATTTGTTAAATCTGCAAGAGCTAGTCCAAATTGTTGAACACTACTCTCACTAGAGCTTGCTTGAAGAGAGCTGAACTGTTTTTGTAAATCAGCTAAGCTTTCAACATTGCGGGAACCAACATTGGGTATCACAATGCCATTATCGTGACCGGGTGTGTTGTAAAAATTATCAACAACTACGTACCCGTTCTCGGGGACGGGGATTCCACTGAGAAGCAAGAACCAATCAGCTGCATCCTTTATCTTTTCCTTACCCTTAACCAGGTCCTTATCAACCTGTTCTTTTTCGCTATTTAGGCCATGATTTTTGTTAAGAAGTTCTAGATACTTATAGCGATGCTTACCTTCATCGGTAAGGCGTTCACGAAATTTCCCGCTGAAAGTGACGAGATTATCATTTTGTGCTGTTTTGCGATTCTCTTCCGGTTGAACCAGCTGAAGGTTTACTAAGTGCTCTAGCTGATAACTAAAAGATACGTTGGCATGCTTGTTTTCTATAAGATTCATGGTCATTAAGACCAATAAAATCCCAGCCAACAAAAACCAAACGAAGCTATTAGAAAAACCTTTCTTAAAGTCCTGTTTTTTATCGTCACTCATATATACCTTAGATGATAGAAATGTTGAAAGCTTGGATTAAAGTTAACTAATTCAATCTGTATCAAGTACTTGAGGTATTTTCTACAGATCTTTTATTAGACATATGTCATGTATTAACCCTTAGATTATACCACATAACTTATTCGTATTCAACCGCTAACTTTTTCCGTTTTTTAAAGTGGAAGCCTCATATTAGCATCCCTCTTAAAACTATAACTAACAACATCTCCGAAATGATTGCAAGAATTGCTTGAAGATATTCACGGTCAATCTTTTGAAAAACCGTTTTTTTCAATTCTCTAAATGATTTCTTTATTTTTCATATCCATAGTCATCATGAACTCTGGATGGGATCGCGAAAGAGAACGACCGCTCAAAAATTCATGAACAATCGCATTTCCGGACCAAATAACGGGAATGCGGCGGCGCAAAAACACGGGAACCCCGGAGGCTGTCCAGCGGTTTTGCATTGAACGATCACAGTGACTTGGTCCCAATTCAAAATTTCCTTTTGGTAAAAGGCAATGCACTCTTCCTTCTAAAACATCTCTCCACGAACTCTCCTCAACCCTTTTCCCCTCAACAGGCTTTACCTCTACTTCCCAATTCCCGTAACAAAATTTTCCAGGTTGGATTACCCTTTTTTGCTCCATGGGATTGATGTCCTTTAGAATAAAGAAAATTCTCCCTCTATCTAAAAATATCTTACAATTCCCCTTCACAACCTGACGGCTTTCGGAGTTCTTACTCAATGAGCGTACACAAAGAGCAACTTGATCGTAAGAAAGAGAGATACTCGCCATGGCGGCCATCTCCTTCACAAGCCACCTCCATTCACAGGGATGAAGTGAGGTCTCATGAGACAAATCAAGAAAAAAACCGCATGTTCCTCGCTGCACACACTCCAAAAAAGGATTTAGTTTAGAGGCAAAATACGCCTCCAACTCTTCGGCCTCTTCAGAAATACGGGTCAACGGCAGAACGATCTCTTTTCCAAAAACCTTAGATAGAGAGGGAATAAGCTCCCTTCGCATACGGCCTCTTAAAAACTGATCACTTTCATTGGTAGAATCAAGAAAATATGAAATTTCATGATAGTGCAGCCATTGTTGGATATGTGTCTTGGTGTGTTGCAAAAGTGGACGAAAGAGCGGCAAACCCTCGTATAGGCTAATTTCTTTCATATTGCCAAGCTTGAGAATACTCGAACCTTCAAAGAAACGCTTTAATGTTGTTTCTGCTCGGTCATTAGCGTGATGTCCCAACATAACAGCCTGATACTGGTGCCGTTGGCAAATCGAGCGAACAAAAGATAAACGCTCGTTGCGGCAAGCCTCTTCTAGGCTCCCTTGCATTTTATCAGGATCAAGGGTTTTAAGATGAAACGGCACACTATGTTTATGGCACAATTCCTTAAGTTTTGCTGCCTCTTTAGCACTTTCCTCACGCCATCCGTGATCCACATGTGCCACCGCAAAGGAAACATTGTTTCGCAGTAATAGATAAAATAAGAGTAGGGAGTCCGGTCCCCCCGAAAGAGCCAGCAGAACAGCCCGCTTAGGGTCGAGATGACGAGAAAGAAAAAGGGAAAAAGTACGTTCTATTGTGCGAAATGACACTAATAATCTCTATTTTTCCCACTATTTTACTTAAGGACATCACTTTGAGTAAAGAGAGGATTCTATTGCATGTAAAACCTAACCAAGAGATAGACGATAAGAATTGTAGTAAAAATAATAATTATCGGCATGTAGGGAGGAGGTGAACGGTTTTCTAAAATAAGTTCTTCCTCTTCGGGAGTAGCAGGAACATCGTACTCCACTTCTGCATCATCTTCATTCTTAAACAATCCAGCTAACTCTGGTATATCTGCTAAACGAATCCACTGTTCATATCCCTCTTTCCACCCCAAGGTGTCAGGGGTGATGCGCCGGTCAATTTCTAATTCCTCTACAGAATAAGGTCCTTCGGAAACGCCGTTGATATCAATGTGCCAAATTTTCTCCATAAAAAAATCCCATGTTTCTTATCATTCCTATATAATAGATTAAAATTTTAATTTCGAGATTTCTGGAGATTTTTTTTGAAAACATCAATTTACGCTCTTATTTTCCTACTTATTTTCACTTCCCCTGCCGAAACAAAAACAATCGGCATCTTCGCTTATACACCTCTTGTATGGGATCCGGACACTGTCAACGAAGGGATGGGCGGATCGGAAGAGGCCGTGATTTATATGTCTCAGGAGCTTGCCCAATTAGGAAACAACGTCATTGTATATGCTAAACCGCCAACTGACTCAAAATACCGCGCTTCCTCGGCCAACCCCCGTTTTGTCGATTTTCATGAACAACAAATCCCTTTAGATGTTGCCATCATCTGGCGATACCCGGAACTCACACTCTCCTTCAAACACCTTTCGAAAAAAATTTACCTCTGGCCACATGATACCCTATGTCATCAAATCAATGATTTCGTGATCTCTTCAATTGATGATGTGCTATGGCTGAGCCAATGGCAACGCTCACAATGGATAAAGATGTGTCCTCAGTTCCAAAAATATTCTCATATCTTTGGAAATGGAATCCTTCCCAACCAATTCTCAGAAGTGACAGAAAGGAACAACCCTTATTCCTGCATTTACGGTTCCAATTATGGTCGGGGATTATCACTCCTGTTACAGATATGGCCGCAAATCAAAACACGCTTCCCAAAAGCCACACTCGATATCTATTATGGATGCAAAACATGGGGCGTTCTCTCCAAAACCGAGGAAGAAGAAATACTACAATCAATCTCATCATTAGAAGCGCTTGATGTCAAGGAACACGGTCGAGTGGGACAAGAAGAATTAAACAAAGCTTATAACCTCGCCTCCCTATGGACATATCCCTGCGTCTTTCCCGAAACCTACTGCATTACAGCCTTAAGAGCACAAGCAAGTGGAGCTATCCCAGTCGTTATCAAAGGAACAGCTCTACATGAAACGGTGAAGTTCGGATATGAAACCAATGATTCTGACAAATATCTAGAATTGCTATTGCACGCGATGGAAAATATCTCATCTGTATCACTCAATGAACGGAAACAAATGGCACAAGAAACACGAGATCGTCACTCCTGGAAGCAAGTTGCTCTGCAATGGAACGAGTTGTTCAACCAAGATCTTAAGTTACAGACTATTCAATAGATTTAGCCTGACCTTCTGCGAAGTAATTATTAACATTACTAATAACACCCATCCACTCGAATAATGTTAAATGAGTTAAATGCTTGAAATTGTAAGTTAGAGTACCAAAACGTTCTCGTCCAACATACATTCTAAACCCTTCAACCCCTCTATTTTCTAAACCGATAGAGCATACACCACTCATGGTGGGAGCATTTTTTGCTGCTACCTCTCTATTCCTTAAGTCCCATACTTTGACAGTGCAATCTTTTGAACCTGTAACCAAACAATGTTCATCAACAACTTTGCAACAAGTTATCGATGACGTATGAACATTACTACGTGGTCCATATTTGACAACTTCACTCGAGCAACCATCACTTGACATTCCTATTTGCCTTGGTTGCCTCTCATCCCAAAAGATAAGTCTACCTCCATCTGTGCCTCCAACAAGACTATGTCCATCATACGGCCCTAAACAGGTAACAGTATTCCTTTGAGTATCAAAAACCTGCGCAAGATTTCCCGTCTCTACACTCCATGAGCTAAGTAATTTTTCCGTTTTTTGGGCGCATACATAGACCTTGTCGCCTCGAATTCGCACTTCTTGAGCCGGACTACCTATAGAGAAAGACCTCTTCATAGATCTACTTTGGATTTCCCACACTTTTACCGTTTTATCCAGGCTCCCACTCACAACATAATCCTCATTACCTGCCATTGACAAAATGGTATCCGAGTGCCCTTGCATTTTAGAAAGTTTACTCCGGTCGTTAATATCGAATAGCGTGAGTTGATTATCATCATGCTCTTTTTCGTACACAAGTGTACTACCGTAACTGAAAAAAGTATTTCCCGCTGCGGTAAATGTGTGGGTTTTCCTCAGTGTAGAAGATGTATCGCAGACATTTAATGATCCCGAACTGTTTAAACTGTACAAGCGCCCGCCTGAACACATCAGTTTACGATCAGCATTGAGAGTCCCATAAACAGTTAAATCATACATTAAACCAGAAAGTGGTGACGGCTCCATCATATCTCCTAAAAAAATCGAGGATATTAATCTTTAAACTGTTAATGGACAACATCAAGAAATCCTATAACCTCGCTGCAATCTCCGCAAATTCGAGATTATTCTTTACATGCTTTCTAGTGTCATCGGGAAGATCATCTCTTTGCAACAGGGATTTCGACAGCTCCTTGCACTCTCCATATTTACCGGTCCAGTAGGCGGCAATGGAAGCTTCAAGAGCAAGACCGTAATCGCTCATCCATTTTTGGTAAAATAGAATGTCGTGTGTTTCCGGAAGCCTTAGTCCTAATTTGGAAAAGTTATACGCGGATTGAAAATCCTCTTTTTCACGGCAATATCTAGCCAGGTGGTAGAGCGGTTCTACTCTCGTGGGTCGGAACATGTGAGCAGTGAAATAACCATTAATGATCACCTCTTTAGGTTTTTTTAAGATCTCATTGAGAAGCGCAACGCGCAATAACGACCAAAACACCTCTTGATCCCACCCTCCCATCTGGGCCCTTTTAAGATAGTTTTGCTGTGCCAATTCATACTCATGCGCATCGAAATAACTTTGGGCAAGATAAAATACATAGCGATGGTTATTAGGCTCCTCTTTAAGAGCGGCCTCAAATACTGCAGCATCTTTTTTAAATTTATCAGGATCCTTGGATCGAGCACCCTCATACGTATAGATCGTTAACACATTATCTAGATGACTGGATGAGCGATCTGGTGGGATGCCAATGTACTCGTGTAATACACCTTCGTATTTCCAATCTAACTTGTTATTGACGAGCTGTGTTCTCGAATAGCGACTTCCGGAATGAGAAATGAAAAGGGTGTAGAAATCTTTATCCAACGAAGGAAGCTGAAAGGATTTTTCAAATTCTAAATATTCATCGGCATCGATAAGAAAGAGATAATCGGCAGCCCCTTTGGCTAAATCGATTGCCTCATTGCGATTGTGTGAAAAATTTTTCCACTCCCGTTCATAAAGCTTTCCCTGCACACCTTTTTCTTTGAAATATTCTTTGATTACAGTTTGTGTTCCATCTGTCGAACCGGTGTCGACAATTACCCAAGTGTCAATAATAGGGAGTACAGAATCAAAGCAACGCTTGATCACATGCTTTTCATTTTTGACGATCATATTTAGGCAAATTGATTTTTTTGGCTCGGCGTTCAAAGAAAAAACAACCAAAAACGATATAATTATATATTTAATTTGACTCATCATCAGCATTGTCCCAAATTATCCTTTAGATTATAATAATACAAATCATAACTTTTAGTGAAAAGCAATGCAATTTACCTTTCCCATTTTATGGCGTTATTTATTGAAACAGTACTTAAAAGTGCTTTGCTTAAGTTCGGTTGCTTTTATCTCTATACTGCTTACAATCAGACTCACTGACATTGCACATTTTGCCTCTTTTGGAGCAAGTGGTATTAGTATTTTAAAATTTACGATCAACCAAATGGCGCATATTATCCCTTATGCCATTCCTATATCCTGTTTTATTTCCGCAATAATACTGATTCAACGCCTCTCCCACACCCATGAACTAACCGCTTTACGCTCATGCGGATTCGCATTCAAAGATGTTTTTACCCCCCTTATCATTGCCGCGTCGATCCTTTCGTTATTAAATTTTGTCATCTCCTCAGAAGCTGCCACCCACGCCAACCTATCGACAAATCAGCTCAAGGAAGAGTTGCGCTCGATCAACCCTTTAGTTCTATTGCACAACAAACACCTGCTGAAGTTAAAAGGGATTCATTTTGACACAATGGGAGCCTCTCGTATTGGAGAATACGCCAATGACGCCATTTTAGCGATACCCAACAAGGCCGACGACCGCGTTCATCTCATGATAGCAAAGACACTTCGTACTGATTCTGACCATTTTGTAGGAGAGGGTGTCACCTTAATTACACACCACAACTCAGAGGAAGAGCAGCAATATGACAAATTAATGGTCGAAAACATGGCTAAGACTAAAACTTTAACTCAGGAATTTGCGCAGCTTTTTCATGATCCTAGCGTAAGCATTAAAAACGACCAACTACGACTTCCTCTCCTGGTCACTTATATCAAGCAGGAAAAAGCGGCATTAAAAAACGCCTACCAGAACCAACTACCTGAAAGCGCCATCATTAAAACAAAACGAAATATTGCGCGTGCCTATAGTGAAATTTTGCGACGCTTTTCAGCAGGAGTCTCAGTCATTACATTCACTCTCATGGGTCTAGCATTCGGAATCACCAATTCTCGCCATCACAACAATCGCAGGCTGATTTGGGCAGTGATCCTTTTAGCAGGTTTCTTAATGGCCAATTTGGCAGCAAAAGAGATGAAACACCAACTCTTCATCTCCTCACTTCTATTTATTGTACCGCACGTGATCATTTTAACTTTATCCATACTGACAATTGAACGCACAACTCGAGGAATAGAGGCATGAGTTTTACGATTTGGAACCGATACCTCTTAAAAGAGTTTTTAAAATGTTTCTTCCTCTGCATTGCCGCCTTCTATTTCTTGTATATGCTACTTGACTACTCAAGTCACGTCGAGCGGTTTTATTTTAACCAACAATTTCAATGGCAAGATTTTCTCATCTACTACTCCTGCGAGTTTTTACGTCGCTTCGGCACGCTTGCTCCTTTTGCCTTGCTCGTTTCCTGCATCAAAGTGTTGTGTCAATTTAGTTTGCATCATGAAATCATTGCAATGATGGCAAGCGGCTTTTCTACGAGAAGGTTACTGCGTCCTATTATCATGGTTGCATTTATCATGACTCTCCTGATGTATCTTAACGCAGAGTTTTTTGCACCTCGCTCTATAGTGACGCTAAATCGCATCAATGACGCACACAAAATTGCCTCCAAATCTAACCGCAAACATCCCGTTGTCCAACAGGTGACGCTAAAAGACGAAACAACGCTTCTCTTTCAAAAATACGACTCCTCGAGACAAGTCTTTTCAGATGTATACTGGATCAAAAGCATCGATGATGTGTTCCATATGAAATCACTCGATTTTTCCGATCGTATCCCTAAGGGGAAGTTTATCGATCATTTCACTCGCCACAAAAACGGTGAGCTACTGAAGTCTGAATCCTTCGACCTTAAAGAATTCACAGATATGCGCTTTAGCAAACACCTGCTGAACGAAATCATTACTCCTCCGGAAGAACAGGCTCTCTCTAAGTTGTGGAAGAAAAGCCCAAAAGCAGAGAGCGATTACACTGAAAAGCAAGCACAGATTTTAGCAGCCTTCTACAATAAGATGGTATTTCCCTGGCTCTGCCTCATTGCTGTGATCGCCCCGGCTCCTTTTTGCATCCAGTTTACAAGAAAACTTCAAATCTTTTTCATCTATGCTTTTAGCATCTTTGGATTAGTTGCTCTTATCATTGTCCTAAATTCCTCACTCATTGTTGGAAAAAGGCAGTTATTTTCTCCATTTTGGATCACTTGCCTTCCCTTTATGTCAATTTTTAGCTATTTTTCATGGAGATACGTAAAATTGACAGCATAGCATGGATCTCTTTGATTTAAGAATATGGCCTCAGTTTCAGTCGGCAGGGGGAGCAGAATCTTCTCCAGCAATCATCGACCAGATTGCAATTGACTCCCGCCGAATCGACTCCTCCTGCGCTCTTTTCGTTGCGCTTTCAGGACAGCAGTGCGATGGCCACGAATTTGTCCATGATGCAGCAAAGGTGGGTGCTAAGTACGCTCTAGTGAAGCACTCATGGCAAGCTCCTCAAATACCTGAAAGCCTCACACTACTTCGCGTCAACGACCCACTTCAAGCCTTTCAAGAGATCGCAGCTGCCTACCGCGCGCAGCTAGGGACTAAGGTCATTGCCATTACCGGCTCAACCGGAAAAACAATGCTCAAAGATCTTTTAGAAACCATGATGGGATCGACAAAAAAAATTGGAGCATCCCCTGAAAGCTTTAACAGCCAAATCGGCGTTCCCTTAAGTCTTTTCATGCTAAAAAAAGAGCATGAAATTGCCTTAATTGAAGCTGCTATTTCCAAAACGGGAGAGATGGACAATCTAGTAAAAATGATCGCTCCCGATGCCACCATTTTAACTCAATTAGGTAACAAGCATTTACCCACCCTCGGCAACCTCTCTACGTTGGCATCAGAATGCGCAAAAATGATTGCTTATCCTCCAGAGAAACAGTGGGCACTCATTCCTAAATCAACTCTTCTCACTTCCCACCTAAAGACATTTGCCGCTGACGTCCATTTTTGGAATGAACAAAACAATGAACTTCCTCACGCCTTTCCTCTGACGACAGATTTCGTCAACCCCCTTCCCTATCGTCTCATCTTTCCTAATAATGATGTCTACGAAGGCAAGGTTACATCGGCGTTCTCCTATTACTTAGACCTAATCAATATGGCAGTAAAAACAGCCTGGCTTTGCGACATTAGCTCAGAAACCATTATCGCAACACTCAAGAATTACTCTCCAGAGTCCATGAGAACAGAGTTTTGGAAATCTTCAATCGGTGCAACAGTAATCAACGACGTTTACTGCTCCGATCCCCAATCAGTCGATCAAGCTTTGCGCTATCTCGATCAAGAGGAGAGCCATCGCAATAAAATTTTTGTTTTTGGAGGAATGCGCAGCAAAAGCGAACATCTTAAATCAGAATATCGTCGCATAGGAAATGCGATTCAAAAAGCAAAGCTAGGCACCTTATACCTATTCGGCCAACGCCCCTTTGAACCTCTAATCGATCAAGTACAAAAACACTCTCCGCAAACCAAGATTTTCCGCACGCCTCATATCGATGGCGCGCTCGATGAGATCAAGCTCAACTTAAAAAACGATGACCTTATTTTAATTAAAGGAACAAAAAAATATCCCATCGACAAGTTAACACACACCTTTAATGACAGCATCTGCACTAATCAGTGCACCATAAACCTAGAGGCGATCTCCTCAAACCTTCTAACATTGCGAAAAAAAGTGCCTCCTAGCACACGTATGATGGTGATTGTAAAAGCACTGGCTTACGGCACGGATGATACGCGTATTGCTAAATTCCTTAAAACATGCGGCATCACAATCCTAGGAGTCTCCTATGTGGACGAAGGAATTTCCCTAAAAAGAGCAGGAGTGACCCAAGCGATCTTTGTGATCAACACAGCTAAATATGAAGTGACCAAAGCAGTAAAATGGGAGTTAGAATTAGGTGTCAGTGAAAAAGAAATCATAACAGCACTTGCTAGCGAAGCTGCGCGCCAAAACAAGAACATCAAAGTCCATCTTCATATCGACACAGGAATGGGTCGTTTTGGATGCCGGCCTGAAGAAGCCCTCTCTCTTGCACAGCTCATTCAGAAATCTCCCCATCTCCATCTCGAAGGGATCATGACACACTTTGCCTGCGCTGAAGATCCCGAAGCCGACCACTTCACTCATCAGCAAATTCAACGTTTTGACAAAACAATCGCGACACTGAAAGAAAACGGCATCACAGCGCCATGGATTCACGCCTCAAACTCTAGTGCCACCATTCGATTCCCCCTGCCACAATACAATATGGTCCGCATTGGAGTTGCCACTTACGGCCTATCATCATCGAAATCAACACAAAAAGAGATCGAGCTAAAGCCCGCTCTCTCCCTTCTCTCACGAATCGTTGGCATCAACATTCTTAACAAAGGGGAAACCCTAAGTTACGGACGAAGTTATACCGCCATTCAAAACAATCAAAAAATTGCCATTCTTCCCATTGGCTATTACGATGGCCTTCATCTTAATTATAGCGGCAAAGCCCACGTTCTTATCCGCGGAAAAAAAGCCCCCATGCTCGGAAGAATTTGTATGGACTTTATGATGGTCGATATTTCTTCCATCCCAAACGCCTCTATAGGTGATGCTGTGCTTATTTTTGGCGAGGATGAGCATGGACACTACCTCCCCCCTGAAGACCTTGCAAGATCTGGGGGATCAATCATTCATGAACTGATCACCTGCCTAGGACCAAGAATCCAACGAATATTCATCAAATAGGCGACTATTAAGAATAGAATAGAGTCATTACCTTGACACTTTAATCGAGTATCTTCTATCCTTTTACTTAATTTCAGTGTTGATATTACAAATGCGTTTCTTAAACAATCTAACTCGATTTATTGCAAGATTTCGTTATCCTGTCTCTCTTCCTGAAGATATCGGACAAGCTTTGGGGACTGACATATCAAACTCCATCCCTTTCCCATCGTTGCTAGAGCAGCTCACCTCACCCGACTTCCAGTCTAATAAGCTCAAAAAATACATGGAGCGCGACCAAGCAGAAGCTGTTTTTTATAACGCCTGCGTTCAAGAGCGTTTCTTCTCCAATACCCTTTGCTCCTACTGTTTCAATGAAGGTTGGATAGAATTTAATTTAAACTTTGATGAGAACGATCGTCTAAGAAGGATCTATATCCAACATAAGACGATTCAAAACGATGATGGCATCGAGATTTTTCTTAGCTCTGAATAATTTTTGAATTAAGCAGCGAATCCTCATAGAAATGAGAAAATCCCTCATCCACAATTTTACGGAAATTGTCATAACCGAAGTTATCTCTTTCGAATTCGATAAGCTTTAATACGTTCATCATACGTACAAATCGGTCAGGAAGCATACCTCTACCTCGAATAAGTAGCGGAGGTACGTGAAGAGTAAGCAGCAAAGGCTCTAAATCTTTGTTTTTTATTTCTTTGTTGTTGAGCAACATTAAAAAAGCGAATAACTCAACACTAGCAGCTCCTCCTGAATCAATCGCATCTTTACAGGTAAAGCTGAAGGTATCCGGCTTGGAGAGTTCCAACAATTTTATCTGTAAGAAAAGATAAAACACTTCAATAAAATCTAATCTTTGCTCCACCGTTAACACGTTTTTACTTGAGAAAAAGACACGATGAATTGCATTCATCAACTCCTTAGCAAATTCTGGAAAAAGCACTTCCTTGATCTGATCGGGAAAATAAAATCCTGCATTTTCATCCTGTAGATGATCCATAAAATGACTCATAAAAACGTCACTTTCATTATCCTTGTCATAAGGCTTCCCTTGGTAGTAAAAATCTGAATCTTTCGCAAGCGTCACAACTGTCAATTTTTTTGCAAATTCGGGATTGAACTGCAACTCCTCCAAAGCCAAGCATCGCGCATGTTCTTTCCATGACGTGCGGTCTTGCATATTGATAAGCAAGTGATGCTGTCTTGTTCTGCTCTTCGGTTTGGCCATCAAAAACCCTTTAAATTCATCACTCAACGCTACCTTGTTGACAAACTCCTGCACTGTAGGTGTTGGAATGCGAACATTTGTAATCTTCGCATCATGTAAAAAGAAGGAGTAAAGAGTTTGAGGAATATTATCCTGATGAAGAGGATCATAGACGTGACACGCTCCATCATGGAGCAAATCAAGAACTTTGGTTAAAGGACCATGAGGATGCTGTTTGACAAGTTCTATCATCACATCATAGCTATCCACTATACTTTGACAAAGACTGAGTTGGTTTTCTGTTGCCGCATAGTCTTTCTGTTCTCCCATAAGCTCTTTCAACACCGGCAGCATTTCACGATACCCATCCATGGAAACATAAACAGCTTGGCAAATGGCATGAATAAAATCCAAAACCTGAAAGGTGAACTTACTCGTTTTTTTAGGTGGATAAACGAGATATTTCTGATAATTTCTTGCCTGAAGAGCTTCTCCAAGAAATTCTTGAAAATCTAAGAAATACTCCGAGCAGCATTTTGCCGGATCATTTTCCAAGAGGTTTTGAGTATTTGCACTCAGCATCAACGACATAACAATTCTATTTAACGTCCCAACCAATTCCTGATGCTTATATTGCATGGCATCATGGTAGAACCAATCTAAATATGTTTCTAATGCTTTCAATATATCTTTAGAAGAGGCCTGAATACTCCTATCATGCCAAAGATCCAAATCCAAAAAAGGGTCTTCTCTAGTTTTTTTTGTTACGGTAATCGCTTCGCCAAAGTCACAAACTAATTTCATATTACGGATGAGTCTTGGATTGAAAAAACGAGAACCATCATCTTTTCTCATAAAGAAAAGTTCGTATTCCGTATCCCCCTTTACCGTTTCCAAATCGACAAAAACATGCTTTGCTTCCTCAGCCTTTCTATCTTCCCAAGTCCGCTCCTTAGTTACAGATGTTTGAGCAAGCCCTAAAATCCACTGCCCTAACATTCTTGTGTCAATACGGTGGGCAACGCGTGAATGATAATGCTCCTGAGGCTTTTTATACTCTGCCAACCCAGTACCGCGGGTAGGGGGGGGGTGGTGTGGGGGCTGGTGGGGGTGGGGCATGTAAACACGGTGGCGA
>JAJFMB010000022.1 GCA_021772355.1 Chlamydiota bacterium
CACCCACTTGTTGCCAAAATCACCACGCCTGAATGTGAAGAGAGTGTCCATAACTACCAAAAAGAAACCTCCATGAAGAGCGATATCCATCGCACGGAGCTTTCTAAAGAAAAAACAGGTGTCTTTACAGGAGCTTATGCCGTAAATCCTGCCAACGGCAAAGATGTTCCCATTTGGATTGGCGACTATGTGCTTATGGGTTATGGAACGGGCGCTATTATGGCTGTTCCTTGCCATGACGAACGGGACTTTGATTTTGCTAAAGTGTACAACCTTCCCGTCATCCCTCTCTTTGATCCTGATTTTACCAATTTTTCTGACCACATCCCTCAAAATGTGGACAAAGAAGAGTATCGCAAACAAGTGCTTGCCGGTGAAAAGTGTTGGACCGGCGAGGGAAAATACCAATCCTCTGAAAATGACGAAATTTCTCTAAATGATACCACTTCTCTCAACGAAGCGATTGAAAAAATGCTCACTTGGATAGAAAAGAAAGGTGTCGGCAAAAGAACCATCAACTACAAACTGCGCGACTGGCTTTTCTCTCGCCAGCGGTATTGGGCAGAACCGTTTCCCATTCTTCATCTTGATGATGGCTCAAAACGCATTCTCGACCTCGACGAACTTCCTTTGACACCTCCGGAAATCTCGGATTATAAGCCAACAGATGATGGTTTGAGTCCGCTTGCTAAAGTCAACGATTGGGTAGAGGTTACCGACCCCAAAACCGGCAAAAAAGCGAAACGAGAAACCCACACTATGCCGCAATGGGCCGGATCGTGCTGGTACTACTTGCGTTTCTTAGATCCACACAACGACAAAAAAGCCTGGGATCGCGAAAAGGAAATGTATTGGATGCCTGTAGATCTCTACATCGGTGGAGTGGAGCACGCCGTTCTTCACCTGCTTTATGCCCGTTTTTGGCACAAAGTTCTTTACGACTGCGGCTTTGTGCACACCCCGGAACCCTTCCAGGCCTTGCGCAACCAAGGACTCGTCACCTCCCGCTCATTCCAAAAACAAGACGGCAACTACGTCGAGCAGGCAGATGTGATCGAAAAAGAGGGTAAATATTTTCACAAAGACACAAACGAAGAGCTCCGCTCACAAGTTGAGAAAATGTCCAAATCCAAGCTCAACGGAGTTTCTCCAGACGAGATCATCGAAGAGTTCGGTGCAGATGCCATGCGCCTCTACACGATGTTTATGGGACCTTTAGAGAAAGAGAAGCCCTGGAACACCGACGCCGTATCAGGCTGCTGGCGTTTTCTATCTCGCTTTTACGACATGGCAACGTCTGACAAAATCTGCGACGAAGAGTCAATCGAGGCTCTTAAACTCGGCCATCGTCTCGTGCACAACGCCACTGAAGATATCGAAAATTTACAGTTCAACACCACTATCGCTAAACTGATGGAGTTTATCAACCACTTCACCAAACTTCCCGGCTATCCCAAAAGCGTCGTTAAAATGGCAACTCAAGTGCTTGCCCCCTTGGCGCCGCACCTTGCTGAAGAAGTGTGGGAAATTCTCGGCTGCAAAGAGCCGCTTATCGATTGCCCTTACCCTGAAGTGAATCCAAAATATCTTGAAGATGATGTTGTGACTTATGTTGTCCAAGTCAACGGTAAGCTTCGCGGACGGTTCGACCTTCCCAAAGATCAAGATGAGCAGACCATTCTTGCTCAGGCAAAGGAGATCCCTTCTGTCCAAAAGCAGATCGAGGGCCTCACCATCCGCAAAGTGATCTTCGTGCCCAACAAGCTCCTCAATATTGTGGTCTCTTAAGATTTCCTTTCCCTGTCCACAAGGAAACAATTACCAAAACCTTTCCTTATGTAGAAGGAAAGGTTAGCTCTCTTCCTTTAACTTTGCAGCGGCGTCTTGATCGACGATCCAAAGAGCCTTGTGCGTGCCTGTTCCTACATTTTGTATAGGATAGGTGTCGTAATCAAGGGGGGAGGTGAACACCTTAGCGAGAACATCTGCTTTGTTGGCTCCCAAGACATAAATGGCGATATTCGATGCATCATTAATGCAGTCGTATGTCATCGTAAGGCGCCAAGCATCTTTTTGTGGAACATAATTGAAGGTGATCATGTGGCCAATAGCGTGAAGGGCGTGTGTTTTGGGAAATAGTGAGGCGGTATGACCATCATCACCCATGCCAAGCATCACAAGATCAAAACGCTCGTGCGGCAGCTCTTCCATGATAAGAAGATCGTACTCTTTAGCAGCATCCTCGGGCTGCTGCTCCCCACGCATCCGAAAAATATGCTCTTTTGGGATCCCTAACGTTCCGAGTCCCGCATCCATCGCCATCTTATAGTTGCTATCGGGATGATCTGCCGGAACACATCTCTCATCACTCCAAAAAACCAGCACCTTATCCCAGTCGATCCGTTTTTGATTTTCAGGCTTTGACAGCCCTTGAAAAATCGCTTTTGGCGTACTTCCTCCGGAGAGGGCAACAGCAAAATAGTTGTGATCGGCAATGGCATCATTAGCCGATTTAATAAAATGTTCGATGCAAAATTCCACGGTCTTTTCTCGATCACCGGGAATAGCGATATCACGCCGTTCATCAAAAGTTTGAATAAGTTGACTCACCATGTTTCACTTCCAGTCTGTTTGAGCAATCACCTGCAGCATATTGCGGTAATGATTGCCGGGGTGGGAAAAAAAGATCTCGCGCATAAAGGTAAAACCGCGCTCCAAATCGGGCATTGGATAGAGGTGGGGGAGCTCGCACTTTTCACGATAACTCGTATGAGAGACCACCTTATTCCACTTCTCTTCTCGAGAAAGTGAAAAATGCACATCATTTGCACAGTCAATCTCAAGACTCAATAGGGCACCGGAGGGATGTGTTTCATGCTCCTTAGGGACAAGCTGCACCTCCACCTGGTTAGAGCCGATGGAATAGGTAATAACGCGCGTTTCGCCTTGCATCTGCATCGACTGAAATTTCCATCCCATCTGCGCAGCAAGCCATCCTTGCAAGTAGATCCCTTGTGTTTCGTAATGGTGGAAATAATCAGTTTTACGGCTATTGTAAGTAATTTTGAACTGTTTGGTAATGCGCAATTGATGGTGCTTCTCCGGGGTATCAAAAAGAGAGGCGATAATGTCACGCCACCCCGTAATCAAAGCCCAATGCATGTCCATAAAGTCCATTTTGAGCTCACCAATTTGCCTTAGAATTTCTTTACTAAAGTGCTGTAGATCCTCTGTACATTCTGAGTCAAAGATCAAGCGCGTCGCAAACTTCTTGAAAAATGGCAATATTTCGCTTTCTGAAGTGGGATCTTGCCCCCACAGCAAATAGACCGGCATATCGGGCACGAGATGAGGAATAACAATAAAGGGGACGCGCTTCAACTGCTCCAAAGAGGTTTCAATGGAGATTTGATCACAGGCAACCAAAGAGCCCGGCTCGCCCGTTGCTTGAGTGCTGACATCCACATGAATAAATTCATCAGGCTTTGAGGGATTTCCCTCAATAAATATGATACGACAGGGAAACTTCTGAATAATCGCCTGTACCGTCTTACGAAAATACTCGGTCCTGCGCACCTCATGTGTATAAATGATCAGATTGAATAGACACGCCTTAATCTGCTTCTTCTCTTTTTGCTCATCCCAGAGACGCTCTAATTCAAGCTCGATGTTCGCGATTGTTTTTTCTTCTTTAACATCCAACATTATATCATTCTCCAGTGACGCCCTTCCCGTCCTATCATCTCTTCTGCAACCGCCGGACCCCATGTTCCCGATTGGTAGTTAGGGAATTTAGGAGGGGGGTTCTCTGCCCACGCTTCCAGCACAGGGGAAAGCAAACGCCATGAGGCGAGCACCTCGTCCACACGGGCAAAGAGCGTTGAGTCTCCTGACATGCAATCACAGATAAGACGTTCATAAGCCTCTGGTGGCTGAGCTCCAAAATAGGAGCCGTAACGGAAGTCCATTTTTACAGGCTGGATTGGACTTCCCAAACCGGGCACCTTGCAGTTCATTTTTAAGGAAATGCCCTCATCGGGCTGGATCCTAATCACTAATATATTCGGATCCGGCTTTTTACCTGACTTATCAAATAAGAAACCGGGAGCATCTCGAAAAGTGATAGCGATTTCTGTCGCTTTTTTCGGCATGCGCTTTCCGGCCCTCAAATAGAAAGGAACACCAGCCCAACGCCAGTTATCGATAAAGAGCTCCATCGCAATAAAAGTTTCGACATTAGAGGTAGGAGAGACGTTATTTTCCTCGCGGTAGCTAATCACCTCCTGCCCGTTAATGTAACCTGTGCCATACTGACCCCGAACGATGTAGCGATCCATCGTCTCCTTAGGGAAGGGGCGCAAGGATTCCATCACCTTGACCTTTTCATTGTGAATGGCGCTAGCTTTAAAGCTTGTCGGCGGCTCCATTCCCACAAGGGATAGTAGCTGCATCATATGATTCTGTACGATATCGCGCAGCATCCCTGCTTCTTCCCAAAATTTACCTCTTGTGCCTATGCCGATATCTTCAGCTACAGTGATTTGGACATGGTCAATATGACGGTTATTCCAGATCGCTTCAAATATAGGATTGCTAAAGCGAAAGACGAGCAAGTTTTGGACAGTCTCTTTCCCAAGGTAGTGATCAATACGATAGATTTGACTCTCGTCGAGGTATTGCGTGATCTCCTGCTGCAGAGACTTGGCAGAGGCTAAGTCATGACCAAAAGGCTTTTCGATGATCACTCGTGACCATTTCTCCTCTTCCTGGTTGATATCATAGATAAGCTTGTGCTGATGCAACTTTTGAATAATTCCCGGAAAAAAGCTTGGCTGGGTAGATAAATAGAAGACCCTGTTCCCTTTTGTTCCAAATTGACCATCCAACTCTTTCAAATATTTATCTAAGTCCTCATACCCCTCATCATCGCCAAATTCTGACTTGTGATAGAAGATCTGCTCAGAGAAATTCTTCCAAATCTCCTCATCTACCGGCTTTGTTCGGGAGTATTTACCAATAGCATCAAGCATTTCAGCTCTAAAATCTTGATGCGTCTTATCGCGTCTTGCAAATCCCACACACGCAAAATGGGAGGGGAGTTGCCCTTCTATCGCTAAATTATAGAGAGCAGGCACCAGCTTCCGCGCTGTCAGATCTCCTGTTGCCCCAAAAATCACTAAGATACAAGGATCGGCAATTTTATTATCCTTGATCGCCTCTTCTAGCGGGTTCTTGAATTCTGTCGTCGTTACCATCCGTTACCTCAAAAATTTTACATCGTATCATGCGCACTTTATACAATCCGGAATTGAGATTCCAGTTTTTAGAGCCCCCAAGTCCAAAAAATCTCTACTTAGCATTCTCCTCGATCAATACAGCCCTGCACACCCTCTCTAGTACGCCTAATTTAGCTCTCATCTCCAAATCAACAATATTTAAAATTTATATTATACATACCCAATCTTAATTATCAGTTAATAAACATATTATAAAATTGAACTATAGCAAATAATTTTATCAACATAGAGAGTAACAATTATGAATCATTTAAGTAATACAAATCCTGTAGCCGGTGGAAACACTGTCTTAACTAATCACAATAATAATGGAGCTGGGAAAAAAGCTTCAAAAAGTCATCTGACTCCTCTTGCTTTAGAAATTTTAATAGCAATTCCCTTTGTTGGAATACCTTTCGCCAACTTGAAAATGAATAATTTGGATAAAGCAGGAGACCTGAATGTACAAGCATATCATCAAGCTGCGCAACGTCTAAGCATTAAAAAAGAACAACTAATGGAAGAACATGGAGTAAACAATACAAATGAATTACCTGATAATACTAAAAAAGAACTAGAAAAAGATGAACTTAATTTAAAATCATTTAAACAACATATCTTAAATAATAACAACAAATTAGCAGTGGAATATGGAGATACCTATCTCGCAAGAGTTCCTGGTATTGGTCTAATTTACCAAGGATGTAGAGGTGCTATCTACGTAGGTGAAACTGCTTATAATAAAATAAAAAATAGGGTTAATAAAATGAAAGTATCAAAAGAAACACTAATGGCAATTCCATTAGCAGGAACAGTTGTCGGTGCTAGACATATCCACCAGACAAACAAGGAAATCAAAAAAATTGATCATGAGATAGCTCGTGTTAAGAGAAATTTAAAAGATATTACTGACAATGCAGAAGCTGCTCAAGAACATGGGTTAAAAAGTCGTCTTTATGAAGGCGTTCAAGATTTAACAAATGAAAGAGATCGTCTCATTGCTGAGAAAAACGGTCTTAAGCAACACAAAAAATCAACATTTGTCAGAATGATTCCAATCGTTGGAACAGCTCTAAGAATCTCGGACGTTAAAGTTCCTGCACCTAGCAAAGAAACGCTGATGGCAATTCCATTTGTCGGGACAGCTATCGGGATCAAAGACATGTTAAATGCAAGAGCACAATTGAAGAAAGCTCAAGCTGAAATGAGCAAGTTAGAGAGTAAAGTTCAAAGAGATAAAGCGATGATTGCTCATGAAAATGCTCAATATGTCGCTGATGGCACTAGTAAATTTGACTCTGATATCACCTCATTTACGGCTTACTTAGAAGAAGACAAAGCAGCTCTTCAGCAAGTAAAAGATCGTATTCATGCTCTACAAACAGAAAAAACACCTCGCTCGACATACGTCAAGATGATTCCATTCGTGGGAGCTATCTATCAAGCGGGTAGAGCTGTTGCTGG
>JAJFMB010000211.1 GCA_021772355.1 Chlamydiota bacterium
GTACGACAGAAAAAACATGCAGTACTACTAAGATTAGTCAATAAATTGCGAAGTCCAAACATATTTTCTTCCAGTTTTGAAGCTTTCTCAACTTTCTCAGACGTCCATGATTGGAGAGGTCGCTATGCAATTCCTATCACTGATGCTTTCGATACTGCTTTAGAAACAGAAGATGCGAAAAGCCTACTCATCATCTTTTCTGGGTTTAGCAATCTCGAAAATCGGCAATCAGCAAAGGGAAAGACTGCATATATGATATTTGCCGAACAACTGCCGCCGTATGAAGGCATCACTGCAATCCCTGCTTCTGCAGATCTTAGCCTGAAGGATACAGAAGGAAATGACCTCTTAATCTATGCCTGCAAAGCGGGAAACGTACGAATCGTAGAACAGGTACTGAACCATTACAAGGCCAAACGAGAGGACAATCCCTTCTTTGGGACTCTTTTCTCCCCCTTTCCTGCATTGACAAGGAATCACACCGGGAAAACTGCTCTTGATTTTGCTGTGAATCATCCTGAAGTGATGAAAGCTTTGTGCGATGCTAACTTTTTAAATCCAAAGCAAAAAGCTCACTATTTACCCAAAATGCCATCAGAGGTGACAGTTCCCCCATTTCAATGGGAAAATCTTGTAAAACCTAATCATGTGTTCGGAGCTATCCATGCTGACTATCTCCTAAGAGATTCTTCTTATGAGGGGGGGACAATGGTCGACACATTATCTTTACTTGCCGATCATTTTGCTGCTTCCGGAGATAAGCAAAAAGCCCTGCTTTATGCCCGGGCGAATGAATTAACAACATCCCTATATCAACTACCAACATATGATTATATCTCAGAGCTAAACAAAATCAGCCGCAGCCTTGCAGAAGAAATCGCTCTTTTAAACCCCGGTGAGAGTCGCCTCATCCCCGGAGGGTGGTCAGGGTTTTCTCAATCTGGCCATGCTATGCTCTATGAATGCGCGAGAGAAAAGGATGGGTCTTTCTCCTTCTGGATCTACAACAGTGGAGACGGGATTCAGTTAGGACATGCTCAAAAAATTCGGGGAGAAAAGGAAACTTTTCAAATGGCACTTAAAGTGGAGGGATTGTCTGCGGAAGCCGTAGCAAATCCGGAGTTTTTGCGCAGCTTGCTTGAAATGAACACCAAGCCCACTCATGACAAAGAAAAAAATAGGATGTATTGGAGAGAGGAAAACGTAAAAGATTACTGCGCTGAAGATATTTATGCCCACCTGCTTCCGCTCTTATTGCGCAAAGGAGGCAAGATCGCAACTCTTCCGGAACATACATTTCCTTATATGACAAAGCAGCGTTCAGGCACTTGCGCGTGGAGCTCGATCTTACCTCAAGTACGAAAATCGATGAATGAAAGGGAGTTTAAACGATTTAAAATTGAGATAAAACGCTCGACGTTAAAGAAATACTACGAACTACAGAAGGAGAAAATATCCGAATTAGGCGATGAATACGTCTTGCTCAGAACAGCCTCTGAGAAACTCGCCCGCGCGGCAGCGAAAAATGTTACGAGAGGCTTTTTGACACCTGAGGAGGGGGAACAGATTCTTTCAGAAGTGAATGAGGTTCTTGCTACGCTAGAAAAAGCGAAGAGTGCTCCGCCATACTCCCCCACAATCGTTAGCCTTCCCAGCAGGGAAGAAGGTACCGGTCAAGGACTGGTTTCGAGTGAAAGGGGCCCACAAGGGATAGACTGTTATTTTAGGGAGGAAGAATCTAAACTTCCAGAGATAAAACCTATCTCCTTCGATGTCCAAAGCCGCCCTACAGTAGAAGAAATTTCACCTAAGACTTTAGAATTTGCTAAGGCATATTTGGAAAGTCTCGTAAAATCCCAAAGACAAAACCCCTCGGCACAAACGCTTCAGGAAACGGTTCATTTTTGCGAAGAGGTCGCAACTAAAATTCCGCTTCCGTTTTGGGAACATGTGGAAAATCCACAAGAAATGCTTCCCCTTCTGACCGATATCGCTATGATGATGGGAGAAGCTTTATGCAACCAAAAAGAACAGTCCGCTTTTGCGATATTAGCCTTTCTTACTTTGCAAACTGCCGCCTTACACGTTGCGAAACAACTGCCTGAATTACAGCCTTTGCATGACGCAGGATTGTACAATCCCTACATCGATCTTTTAAGAGAAGACCCCTATTTTATTTTTCGCGATCCTACACTCGATGCGCGTAAAGAAGCACTTTTATCCTATTTAGACAAAGACAAAAAACAACAACTTTTCCGCTATACCTCTGAAAAAGTGCAGATAGAGGGCGAATTTTCTGAAAATATTGAGCATGAAATCTTGGCAAAACTCATTATCGATGAAGAAAAGCTCAAAGAACATGTACAGGCACTAGTGGAGCAGTGCCGTCAAAAAGCCAGGGAATTGCGTTGCGAAGTTAATGACGATCCAAAGTTCTTGAAAAAATTGCTCTTATTACAAGATACCGGAGAGCAAGGATACTTACCGAAAAGTTATTATCACTTAAAACGTCTCAGCCTTCTTGCTTTGCAACTGGACAAAAATCAAGGGGGTGATCCCCCCAAAAACTATGAGAAGATGACCATTCATTGGCCGGAAAGTCATCCAGATTACAGAGAAAAACTTTCGGCTGAGTTAAATGTCTCTATCCCCTTTACTCGAAGTTTACGTCACTATAATAATTCTCATCGCTCTATTTATCGTCTCCGTGGAAAAAGGATTACAGACACGAAATCTGAATCAGGGATCGCCATATCCCATTATGAAACATTCGAAAGAATTCGAGAGTCTTTAGTATGTGATCAAATTGGGGGAATACGTCTTCGCTACATTCTTAATACGCTAGGAACAGACTTTTCGCAGCTTCAAGTACAAGATAATCAGCAGCTCTTAGAACTCTTTGCCTTTCGCTCCGATGGCACTATTGTAGAGGAGCTAAAAGAGGAGCCAGTGCTTGCCCAACAGGTTGTCACCTTTTTACAACAAGCCTTATCTTTTTATCGAGGTGCCTTGCCGGAAGTCGATAAACCAAGCTCTCTATTTATTTTACGGCTTTCCCTTCAATTCCGCAGATATTTTGAGCAGGCCGGGTGCGCTAAAGCTTTGGCGGATCTGCCGAATCCTCAGGAAGTGATCCAAACGTGGATTGAAGAAGAGCAAGATCCGCATATGCTCACGTATTTATGGCTGCATCAAGCGTTGACGTACGAAGATGACCCCGTACTCAATGAAGAAGGAGCCTTTACCCTGCTATCTGCAGAGCTACTTATCCAAAACATAGGGATTCCCGAACATCTCAACCATCCCGAACTTTTGCGACGCATGCACGCCCTTAAAAGCCGACATGAAAAAGCACTTAGCAGCATCGCTCCTCGGATAGTAGGGCACCTTGCGCAACATTTTGACAAGGACGCTCCAGAAGAATGGACAGGAACATACCCCTACTTTAAATGCCAGAGCTGTCAAATTTATTTGCATAGGATGACCTTCGACAGCATCTATGGAACTTTCTCCGCATTGCAGCAAAGATTTAAAGACAATCCTTGTTGGCAGGAGATCGGCTATCGGCCCCCCATGGTTTTCCATACAAGTCAAAAAGACACCTTCACTCATCCTCGTTGGGGAAAAATGGAGCTCCATAATGACTTTGGATCCCCCCTTATACTAAAAAGAACCCTGCCTACGGGTGTTCCCGTCATCTCTCAATTTAAAAGAGAAAAACTTCCGCCACTCATCCAGTTATTAACAGCACACAAAGAGCTGCTCCCTTGGGTAGATATAAACGGCCACTACTATCTCTGCGATAAAATCTCTGGCGACATCGTGTATCGCACCGATGAAACTGAGGTCGTCCATCTTCCCAGCGGAAGAAAGCAAGCCAAGATGCCCAAGCAACTAGAAGAGCTTTTTTCTTCCTTTGAAGAGCGCGAAAACACCATTGCTTGGGCCAAAGACGGTCGTCTCAATGCCATCGAGTTCCCTCGCTATCGCAATAGCGAAGGAAGCGCGCTAAATTTTCACTGTGTTCCCGATCCGGAAATTCCTGAAAATACTCACCTCGTGCTAGAACAAGATCCCGCATGGCGGCTAGCTGAGCAGGACCCCTCAATCACAAAAATAGTGGGGCCAAACGTCCTTCTCCTTATCAATGCCAATGGACAAAAAAGAATCCTTCTGCCGCATCAAAAAAGAGAGTTAAAGCAAGAAGGCAAAGACACCTTAGCCAAAGACAAGATCCCTCCAACTCCCGGTATAATAAAGGACTCTTTTTCTGTGTTCTTTTTAGATATCTCGGCAGATGGACATCCCATCCCCAAAACCCCTGAAGAGATCCTTCACTTGACCTATCTGATGATGGCGTATCAACGGTATGATCACGCCGCGCACTTCATTTCGCAACTCCATCTTCCACAAAAAGCTCCCGAAAGCTTAAAACAAGAGATGCTAAATATCCTTTCTTTACGAAAGAAGTACAACGTCGACCCTAATCAACGAGCCAGTCTTCTCCGTGTCGCACATGCCCTTGGACTAGATACCTATAATGAGTGGCAAGAAGAAAAAGACAAGGTGCCTGAGAATATGGCACTAGATATGTTAATTTATCTGGATAATCTGGGAAATGTCACATCAGCCTGCACGCTATCAAAAACAGAAGAGATTGATATTATATCTTGGTTGCAAAAGAGAGGTGTGTTCTCAATTAATATTTTTTCGAAGCCGACAACGAAGGTTGTGAAATCCGACGTACTACTAAATCGACTCCACTACCTCCAAACGGATAAATGGCCCGATACTAAGAGAAAGGTCTCTCACTCTCATAAAATGAGCATAGAGTGGGGTTTATCCTCTAGCACAGAACAACTGTATGCCGAATTTAACTCAGCTACGGGCCCGTTTGCTTTGACCGATTGCTCTCAACTAGAATCGCAATTCGCTACTTATTACCACATCATGCGAGAAAACCTTCCGCTAAAAGAGGAGCTCAGAGACAGGCTCTGCTATCTGAAAAAAGAGATCACTTCTTCTTCTGAAAACCCAAATCAAAACAAAGAGCTTCTTCTCTATTTGGTTTACGCCTACTTTACTGACAAAGAGCAATTACCAAAGTTACATGAAAAGAATTTTTTAAAAAAGATACACAATGACGCAAAAACTTTCTTCAAAAAAAATCCTCATGCTCTGGATCAGTTTTACGGTGTGATTCCACCAAGCACTCTAAAAATTCAAGGACCCAAAGAGTCAAAAGAGGTCGGAGCGCGTAGGCCCCGGCTACAACTTGTGACACCCCAGCCACTACAATCACAACCGCCTAATGACCCTCTTAAGGAACATCAAAGGCATTTCGAAGAGGTCCCTTCACAACCAAAAACCCCACACCAACTCTTTAACCTGCAAGAAGCGGACATAAAGACATGCCAAGACAGAGAGTGTGCTGATTTTGATCGTGACCTGATCGCCGGTAGTGAAAAAGCGGCGAAGAAAACACAGTGGAAATTAAGGGACGGGGAGTCGATTGAGGAGATTGAGAAGCAGCTTGAAGATGAAGTTAACCTGGCTCAAACGGCGCTTAATAGCCAAGAAAAAGAGATGCTGACATTTGCCAACCAACTTCCGGAAGATGCAAAAGAAGCGCTACTTATTAAACTTGAGCTCACGGGAAAATCCCGCAAGCCCATGGAAACAAAAGAGCTGGTACGTCTATTTCTTCAAGAGGATCAGGAAAGGCTCTATCGTATTTCTTCACTGGATGGAAAGCAAATTCCGCTTCTTTTTCAGCATATCCAACGCTTTTTAGAAGAAGCAACGGCCTTGCAACTTAAAAAGGCGGCACTGGATGCTGCAAAAACACGGGACTTGGAAAAGCTTAGCACCACCTGCTTTACCAAACGGCACTTCGATCCAAGAGCTCCTCATTGCCGCGCCCAACTTGTTTTGGAATACAGCTTGGGATTTTTCTTGAGAGATGCCCAAGTGGATGTCCTTGAGAAAATGGGAAGACAGCAAGACGGCTCTATTCGCAATATTTGCTCTCAGCTAATTATGGGCGGTGGTAAAACTAAAGTGCTGCTACCCCTGCTCGCGCTATCAAAGGCCGACGGGAAGTCCCTCCCCATTGTCATTGTTCCTGAAGCACTCTACCAAACCAACCTCCACGATATGTCGCAAACCTCTTTTGAGCTTTTTGGTCAGCGCGCCCATACCCTTAACGTCACTCGCGAAACAAAAATGACTGTCGAAACCGCCCAAAACATGCTCGACACTTTGAATCGTGTTAAAGAGCGTAAAAGCTATCTCATCATGACGCCCTCGCAGTTGCAATGTTTGCAATTGAAATATGTCGAGCTCTTAGAACTTGCGAGCGAAACAGAGAATCCCGAAATTGATGAAGCCTTGCTGAAATTTGAAGAGGTGTTAGCGGAAATCAAGACGCACGGCGAGGCGTTAGTCGATGAAATGGATACCGTGCTGAATTGCCGCTCGGAAGTGATCTATGCGGCGGGGGAAAAGAAACATCTGGAACCTTCCCACATTAATGTTGTCAGAGAGGTTTTCCACCTTTTGAAAGAGGACGAGAAACTTGGCCTAAGGAAAAAACAGCAGCACTTGCACACGCCCGAACACTACATTCAGCTCAAGGAACGCATCGTTCGAAAATTTCAAGAAAAATACTCCCTCCCTGATGCGGCAGTTAACTTTGTCTTGGGAAAAACCGAAGATATCCCTCCAGAAGTTCAGAACTCTCCTCATAAAGAGGTTCTACGTATACTTAAAGACGAACTCCTAGTCATCCTCCCCTCCACTTTGAACAAAAAAACGGGAGAAAAATACGCGCTTTCAGAAAAAGATCACACTAAGCTCTACCCCATACCGTACGCTGCGGCCGGCAGACCCAAAGAAAAATCTGAGTTTGGAAACGAACTTGAAACCCTAAACTACTGCTTCCAATACTTCTTGGGTAATGGCTTGACCTTAGAGCAAGCCCGCGACTGGATCGCCTCGCTACGTACAGACGCAGAACGAGAAGTTCACATTGATGAAACCCCTTTTCCTGAGACAGAGGCAGCCAAGCAATTCTTTGCGATGACAGGGCTTCCCTTGGAAAGTATCCACAAAAATTCTGCAGGAGAATTCGATTTAGAGCAAATACGCACTGCTATGCATAAGATCAACGGTAACAGCGAGGCTCTTATGGCCTTTGTCATTAACCGAGTTGCTCCGCAAATCACTTATTTTGATGGTAAGCTTACTTCTGATAGCCACAACTTAGCTGCTATGTTCCACACGATTCAGGGCTTTACCGGCACGCCTTGGAACTCTATGAGCTTCCCATCCTATATAGAAACTTTGCATGAAGCTGGCACCATTGGCGAGGTTGCCGATCACCTTCTATCCGATCCGCTCACGCAACAAGTTCACATTGTCAAAGGGACAGAACCGCACCAGATCCTAAATGCTGCTGGCGATCTATCTAAAGTGCGTGCTTGGATTGACACCGGAGCCATCTTGGAGGGACGTCGCAATGCAGACATCGCCCAACAACTCTCCAACTACTTTAGTAAAGATCCCCAAATTCAGGCGATCCTCTACTTTGATGACGATACAGATGAGCTAACACTCCTAAAAAAAGGAACAGAAAAACCGATCCGCTTAAAAGGCTCTGATCCCTCATTAGTGGCCGCTCATGGCGTATCGCCCGATCATATCTTCACCTATTACGACCAGAGTCACACCACTGGTACTGATATTGCCCAGGACAAAGAGGCGCACGCCATCATCACACCGAGCTCGCAAAACTTCCGCCGCGACTTCTTCCAGGGATCCATGCGTATGCGACAGTTAATGAAACAGCAAAAGCTTATTCCCGTTGTTCACTATGGGGAAGCGGAAAAAATGCATCCAGAAGACCCGGAAAGCATCACTTTACGTGATGTCATCACCCACACAGTGCTCAAACAAGCTGATCAAGTGGGTCAGGACAACTTCCACTCTACCATCAAAGCAATGAAATGCGCTTTACGAGAAGACGCCTTAAAAAGAATCTCTAAAGCAAGCCTTGCAGAAAAAAAACAACTCTGCCGAGCCTTGAGACCAACCAAACTTCTTTCTGAAAAATTAGAACAAGAATTGCTTAGTTTCTCCAAGCAAGAAGACACTGTCTCTGCCCTAAACAACATTAAGCAGGGCCTCGTAGACTCCTATGTCTCAGCTCTCAGTTTATCTCCTCAAGAAAAAGAAAAATTTGACGCGATATGCCAAACCTTTATTGATCAAATGACCACGCAAAAAGGGTTGCCTGCTACAGTGCTTTCACCCACTATCTCCTCAAAAGATACTGAAGTACAGAAAATGGTCGAAACCAAAACAGAGGTCGCCCAACAAAAAGAAACACAAAGAGAAATACAGCTAGAAATCAATCTAAAATTATATCACAACGTTCCAGATGAAAAAGTGCAAAATAAAAAATGGGATAATGTCGATCTCTACACAGGCACCTTAGACCAAGCGGTAGCCAGCATTCAAGAAACCATAGGGTGCCCTCCTGTCCAAGAGGTCATCGACAAAATTGCAGCAGACAATCGACTTACTTTGGGTCCTTGTTTCTCATCCGACCTCTACGTGACAAAGAACTTTCTCCAAACACAGAAAAAGGCAGATACTTTATTAACACCTAATGACAAAACACCTTATCATCTGCTTGTGATGACCGACGAGGATACTAATGAGTGCCGCTCAGTCATCGTTAGCTTATACGATGTCCAACAGCTTCGTAAGCTTTTTGCAAAGCAAAAAGACAGCAAGCGCAAGCTCATCCTCTTTAGCACATTTACCGGCGAGCCCATTCTTCACAGCCCCGGCACTAAAACAGAAGAGATCTCCTCAAAGCCTGCGTTTCAACAAGCCCTGCTCCAAGCGCGCTTTATCGCAGGTGATATCCATTCGCTAAATAGCAAAAAAGAACACCCCGCCTTCCACCAGTGGTATCACACTAACGAAAACACCGAGGGACGACGCAAGCTCCTCAGCATCATTCTCTCAGAAGAAAAAAGAAAACAATACGCTGCCAGTACACGCATTCGTGAAACTGTCGAAGGCTAAAAGTTCAATGACATCTCATGCAAATGGTGCAGCGCCTTGTTGTATTCTCCTGCAACGAGCATTTCTGCCTCATCGCGTGAAACAGCATCCGGAAGAAATGTGCTGCTCCACTCGATTTCACACTCCCCTTTGCCCAACTCATGAATCTGAAAACGAGCCTGATAGTCTATCAAAGGAAAAGGGCTTTTCAAAAAAGTATAGTTATAACTGGTGTTCTCTGTATCGACAAAAAACTCTTCCACAAACTCGCCATCCGGTGTGGAAAATGATCTGATATTATCTTTCATTACAACATTCTCAACCCCGGGAAACCACTCGGGATTGTCATTCAAAAATGACCACAACTTCTCTCGAGACACAGGAAATGTGCGTTTAACATTCACAACACAATTATTCATAGAACACCTCTAAACAATGAAAGTGGATGATTTTTACAAAGAATATTGATCATGTAAACCATTAACTTTTCCGTGGATTTTAATATTCATCTCTGACAACCTTCCCCGAATAAAAATGGAGATCCAGCATGCCTATTTCATCTTGTTATAAGACAGTACATCCATCGGAAAGCAAGAGATATTTTTGTGAACCACCAGCCGATGCCCCTGACAAAAAAGACATTGATGAATTTCACAGATTGTTTAAAGGATATTTCCAAACGACAAAGTGTAGATTGTTTCTCTCAAACTTCGACAGCTGCCCACAGGATGTTCTTGATTTTGGCGTGATGTATGCTTCCATTAGAGGAAATGTAAAACTTCTTAGGCTTTGTCTTGATAAAGGAGGTAATGCTAAATTTACTGCCGCTGAGGTTGATTTTCAATGCACCCCGCTACATGTCGCCGCGCAGAAGGGGCATACACGAGTGGTACGTGAATTATTGAAAAGAGGGGCCGACATTACAGCAATAACAACTACTAAAGAAACGGCGCTTCACCTTGCAGCAGATAAGAGACGTGAAGCAGTCGTTGCAGAATTATTGAAAAACGGTGCCCCTGTCAACTCACAAGATAACGGAGGCAATACCCCCTTGTCTCATGCGAATCGGCATAATGATCATGATATTCGTGCCAGATTATTTGCTGCTGGGGCAACATCACACCATTCACCAAAATCTCAACCAAGTAAATCTTGCCTTAAAAAAGAAGAAAAAGGTCCTAGTGCCAATTCATCACAGGTGAAGTTGCCTCTATAAAACCTCCCTCCCTTCACGAGCAAGGAATAATACGCTGCACCATCGAAAAAGACGTTGATGTATTATAGTAGATCACCATTTCCTGAAAAGCTTGCAGGATTTTTTGCTATCAATGACTCGAAATCGAATTGAAACAACTTTTAGCGCTATTGTATCCTTGATGCCTCGATGTATTCGAGCCGTGACTCAGAAAGGTTTCTACCTTGTTATAGTGAATACAAAAATTTAACCAAAATAAATATGCGTATTGATTAATTTCTCCCCTCTCAGAAAGACCCCGGCATTGAAATGCGGATGTCGGGGACCGTGTCCGAAGATATGGGTTTCCGGCCCGTGGTTGGCGCGAACAAGTTCCTTATTCCACTTTTCGGAGATATTCTCCATTGTGGAGGCATCAAAGCGGGATCGCGGGGTTTTACCATGCTCATGAAGATGGAAATCAAAGAGCCTTTCTTTGGAGTATTCGTAGATCAACTGGGCGATAAGACGCGCCTCTTTCTCCGTAGAAACATAAATATCGTTATCGGATCCTGTTCTCTGCACTTCCGCAATTAAGCTCGCAGCCATAATGTGGAGATAAAAAGGATGCTTTTGAATCCGGGCATCATTTTTTGCTTTCTCCTTTAGCTCGATAATTTTTTGGAAATGCTCCTGCTTTCCCTTTAGGTCCGCATGAAACTGAGCCTTGAGTTTAACGTCGAATTGCTTAGGAAAATCTTTCTCTTCAAAAGGTTTTCCGCTTTCGATGGCTTGTCTGACTACTCCTGAAGGGTCATCTTTGACCCATTTGATGAAATCCGCATTTTCGGTGTATTTAGGCACGTCTCTGTCGATGCCGAGCTGGTGTTTAAAACGTTCCTCTAGTTGGAGAGAATAAATATCTTCCAATGTGTCGTATAATGCTCGCGACTCTTCCGGCGTATAGTCAAAAGAATACGACCAACCCGGCTGATCGGTCAACTGCCCGGTGCTAAAGGAAAAATCAACACCCTTGTTAGGGTTATTGAAACGAGGAGATTTTCTTTGCTCGATCATCACAGCCTGTTCGGCAACAGATTGCTGAGGATGCTGCCCGAAAATCCTGTCGGCGGCGCTCAACATCTCGCCAAAAAAGAAATCCGACCTGGGAAAATGGAAATAGGGAGGAAAGTAATCTCTTGCGCTCAAGTCTCTTCCATGCTTTAGAACTGTTGCCATCACTTCCTGGGGAGGCAGCGTAACCCCTTTGATATCTAAGCTAAATAGCATTTGCGGCTTCACGTTGGGATTGTTCCTTAAAAACAAAACCGTCGAAGCAAACGGCATATCCCCATAGCTTGAATGCGCCCATAAGGCTTGAGCATCAAATTCCACCTCTTGACCGGCAAGCATGGCGGTTAAAATACCGATCCAAGAGCGATTTTCTACAGGAAAATCATGCGGATGTTGACCTTGTATCACTGCATGTAAGACCGCAACAAACTTACGGTGCAAGTGAAATTTGCGATTCTCAACAGATACAGCATTTCCTATTTCTGCAAAAAGTGCTGCGGCTTCATCAATCTCCACGCCTCCTCCGTTACGCGACGAAGCATAATCGTTTGCCCAGGCGCACATCATCGCAGCAATATCTTGTTGCGTCTCTTTCGGAAAGCGATGAAAATGCTTCTTCACGGCATTCAGAAGGTGAAAAAACTCCGGCCATTCACGATGATGCTGAAATAATTTTAGAAGCGATGCGATCAAATTGGAATTGATCACTTGCCCATCAATGTTCTCTAAATCCCCTACTTCAATGCC
>JAJFMB010000212.1 GCA_021772355.1 Chlamydiota bacterium
TTCCCGGGAATTTTTGCTGAAAGAGCCGGTGCTTATTTTTCTCGGTATGATGAGAAGCTTGCACGCCATGGTATGGCAAAGTGGTATGAACTTGCGATTTTGAATGCGCGACAAAATCCTAAAGCGCAGGAGTATGCTAACACGACAAAGGACCTGTTCGAACGTGCGATGGCGCCGCCGAATCCCAGCACTTTTATTCCTTACCTCAACCCTTTGCATTGCTCAAAAGTAACGGATGGGGCATCTTCTTTGGTTGTTGTATCCGAAGAGGGAAGAAAGGCATGCGGCATTGATCCTGGTGCGCTTGTGGAAATTGTGGGAATTGGGGAAGCAGAAGATGACATTACAAAGCCGCCGCCAGAATTAACAACGTTGACTACGACGCAAAATGCCGTAAATCAGGCTCTTGAGATGGCAGGAATTACGCTTGATGATGTGGGGGTTCTTGAAATTCACGACTGTTTTGCCATTACCGCCTTGCTTGCTTTCGAAGCGATTGGATTTGCAAAGAAAGGGGAGGGCGCTTCCTTTGTCTTGGAGGGGAACACCACCAAAGAGGGAAAGATTCCTACAAACCTATCAGGTGGGCTAACGGGATTTGGTCACCCCACTGGAGCAACGGGTGTGCGTCAAATGGTAGATTTATTACAGCAGTGCACGGGGAAAGCTGCTAACCAGCTGAGCATGAGAAAGTCCCATGGGATGATGATCAGTATGGGAGGAAATGATAAAACGGTGACCTGTATTATTGTAAGGACGAAATGATTACTGTAGCGTTTGTGACACTTTTGATTTTGATGGGTGGGATGTTAATGTTGCTTTCCACTTGGAAGGAACGTATCCGCCGCATTCCCGGTCTTGAAGAGCGGTTGCATTCGCTGCAAACAGAAAACATGCAGCTACAAGCGGAAATGACAAAGGCACAGGCGCAAGTGGAGCACGAACGAAAAAGCGCTGAAGAGAAATTAGCCCTTCTCAATCAAGCAAAAGAGAAATTTACCGACACCTTCAAAGCACTTTCCTCAGATGTTTTAAAAAACAGTTCGCAGTCTTTTCTCGACTTGGCTGCAGCGCGTTTTGAAAAGCTGCAAGAATCGGCCAAAGGTGATCTCAATGTGCGGCAAAAAGCAATTGATGAACTGGTGAAGCCTCTCAAAGAGTCTTTGACAAAGGTCGACACAAAGATTCTGGATTTGGAGAAATCGCGTGCATCGGCGTATGCAGGACTGACAGAGCAAGTGAAATCACTGCTGACATCACAGACGCAACTGCATAAAGAGACTGCAAATTTGGTAAAGGCCCTACGAATGCCAAATGTACGAGGGCGTTGGGGGGAAATTCAACTGCGCCGTGTTGTGGAAATGGCCGGCATGGTGGAGTACTGCGATTTTGTAGAGCAAGAATCTCAAACAAATGACAATAAGCGTCTTCGTCCCGATCTGATTATTAAGTTGCCCAATCAAAAACAAATTGTGATCGACTCAAAAACGCCTTTGCATGCCTATCTTGAATCGTTGGAAATGACAGATGGTCAGGAGCGCGAGAATAAGTTGAAGGAGCATGCCCGCCAAGTGCGCACACATATTAGCCAACTCTCTACCAAGGCGTATTGGGACCAGTTTCAGCCAGCTCCTGAATTCGTTGTCCTCTTTATTCCGGGAGAAACATTTTTTAGTGCAGCTCTTGAGCAAGATCCCGGCCTAATTGAGTGTGGCGTCGATCAGAAAGTTATTCTCGCAACTCCTACAACGCTCATTGCACTTTTGCGCGCCGTGGCATATGGATGGCGACAAGAAGCTATGGCCAAAAATGCGAAGCAGATAAGCGATCTTGGGCGCTCCCTTTATGAACGGGTCCGCGTCTTGGCTGAGCACTTTGACGACGTTCGTAAAGGATTAGAGCGTACGGTGGACGCCTACAACAAAACCATCGCATCTTTTGAGGGACGTGTTCTCGTCACCACAAGAAAATTCAAAGACCTCGGTGTCGGTACCGAAAAAGAGATCGACACTCTAGAACCTATCGACAAAATCACCCGCATGCTTCAAATGCAAGAGGGCGAACCGTCTCTTTAACCCCTGAATACCGGTAATAGGGTTTTGTAAAAAATAAAAATCTAGTATAGAGATTCTTTTAGGGAGTTACGATGAAAAAACAGATCAAACGCTTTTCGATGCATCAAACGAGCAAGGTCGTTTCATTCTTCTATTTTGTGGTCACAGCGATTATTTGTATTCCACTGGGAATCTATGAGTTGATAATAGATGAGCGACTGCTCGCCGCTGAGATCTTTGCTATGCCATTCGGCTATTGGGGTGTCATCTACGTCGTAACTATGGGAGCTACTTGGCTCTACAATCTTATTGCCTCTTCTTTTGGAGGTATCGAAGTGGAACTGGAAGATTCCTCGAAAGAGTAATTATCCCGAAGATATTCTAAATTGGAAAGCAGGATAAATCATATTTACCCTGCATAGTGTGCTACTCTACTAAGTGTACGTAGTAAGCCGGGAAAGCAAAGTGGTGATCCGGTCTTGGTGATACACGAAGAGAGACTTGCTGCCCCACTTTTTTGGTGAGGTCTACTTGTGTACTGTAGAGGAAGGCAACCGGCGTTTGCGTGATGGGGTTGACGAGTAAGAAGTCCCCCGGTCTATTCTTTACGATGCGATCATAAGGTTTTAAAATACCAGAAACTATTTTTGCTTGGTTCTTCTGCTGTTGGTAGAATTCATCGATCGACATGGGCTCATTTTCAGCAAGCCAGTGCTCAAATAGAGAGACTTCAACGTCATTCCAATGGGA
>JAJFMB010000213.1 GCA_021772355.1 Chlamydiota bacterium
CCATATCACCCCATCCGTCGACACGCTCGGTAAGAATATCACCTACTTTGTCAACATACTTGGACCATGAAATCAGTGGATCAATGGCTGGATAACGACGGGAGTCAGAACGAGCTCTAGAGAGACCTAGGAAGGCACCAACTACTGCAAGCGTCGCCTGCGTTACCGGCTCTTCAAAGTTACCACCTGCCGGGGATACAGCCCCCCCAACCGTGACAGATCCAGAGTTGTCACCCTTAAGCGATATAACACCGGATCGCTCATAAAAGCTTGCAATCCGCGAAGCAAGATATGCCGGAAATGCCTCTTCACCAGGTATTTCCTCCAAACGTCCCGACATTTCGCGCAGAGCTTGCGCCCAACGAGATGTCGAATCGGCCAGTAAAAGAACATCAAGTCCCATTTGTCGATAATATTCAGCAATTGTCATCCCCATGTATATCGAGGATTCTCGAGCAGCAACAGGCATAGACGATGTGTTACAAATGATCACAGTTCGTGTCATCAATGTTTCACCGCTGTGCGGATCAATCAAATGAGGAAACTCTCGCAAAACCTCAACAACTTCCCCTGCACGCTCCCCGCAAGCGCAAATTACCACAATATCAACTGAGGAGTACTTTGCCAGGTGATGCTGCATGACTGTTTTTCCGGCTCCAAAGGGTCCTGGACTACAAAAAGTTCCACCTTTCATAATAGGAAATTGAGTATCAACAATCCTAAGCCCCGTATCCATCATCTTGGTTGGTTTAATTTTCTCACCGTGTGAAAGAGCTGATTTAATTGGCCACTTTTGGATCATGGTAAATTCATGCTCTTTACCCTTTTCATCAACAGCTTTCGCAACGACAGTATCGACAGGATAAGAACCTCCACCAATGACCCAAGTAATCGTAAAACTTCCATAGAGTGAAAAGGGAACCATAATGTGATGAGGAAACCTTCCCTCCATCGTAATTCCCAAAGTATCACCTCTCTCAACAACATCCCCGATGCGCACTGAAGACTCATAGTCCCATTTATGTTTTCGGGAAAGCGGATTAAGATACAACCCACGCGGTAAAAATAAACCTGCAGCATCAGCAACATCCTCAAGAGGATTTTGCAGCCCATCGAAAATAGATGTTAGTAGACCGGGACCCAATTCTGCCTCAAGAAGTTCACCGGTAAACACAACAGGGGTGTGATACCTAACTTCCCTTGTGTCTTCAAAGACTTGAATTTTAGCTTCGTTGCCAACAATTTCGATCACTTCAGCTTTTAACTCTTGTCCTTCGACATGAACCATAGCCACTTCGCCTTGACGAATATTTCCATCAAAACGAACATTGAGCAAATTCCCAAATGCCTTAGTTACGAGGCCTTTAACTTTTGTGTGCTCTTTTTCAGGTGTCAGCGTTTGTGTCATGAGGCTTCCTTTACAATATTATCAACGATTTCTAAACCTTTTTTCTTATCAAGCTCCAACCACTTCTCTACAATAATTAGTTGCGCTGTATATGCCAAAATCCGATCGATGGAAAAAAGATCGATCCCTATTAATTCATTAATTTTTTCAAAACGATAGACACAAAGTGCCTGATAAAGATCGAATGGCTGATCTCCATATTCTTCAAAAAGAGGTTTCAGATTACTGTAGCTAGCAGGCGGTTCATAAGTCGGGGAATCTTTTTGAGCTAGTATCTGAGCCACAATTGGATCATTTGGATCTTCATACTGCAATTCCTCTGTAAGATTTCGTCCAATTTTTTTTGCTCGAAAAGCAGACAAAACCAACCGCCACTCTCTTTCAAAAGTCAGATACTCGTGAAGGAAGCCCGTAGAATTTTCAATCTCTTCACGAAAGTAATTAACGACTAACTGAGGAAAGTGATAGAGACGCTCATCACTTTTTTCAAAGTGTCTCAAATAATCAAATATGTAGGTAAATCGACCAAATCCCACAAGCGTCAAAAGAGCTTCATCCAACTGATTTTCATCCAGGTTTCCCCACTTATCCAAACTTTGATTGCTCCACAAAGCACGAAGATTTTGCAAGTCATAAAAACGGCGCATAGTACGCACTTTTTGAACATCTTCTTCGGCGAGATTGTCATTAAGCAGGTTAGTGAATTCCAGAAATCCAATTTCCGGAGGTGTCCCAACGTGGAGCTCAGGTAATGCACTAGCTAAAAAATAATACTGCATAATACTTATGAGGTGGCAGCAAAAATGATCTTTCGAAAATCTTTGCGTACATATGTTGTTAATAATTCACGCAATGCTTCATCAGAGATGTCGATGGTCAGTTTTTTATCATGAACCTGAACACGAGCACCACCAGAAAAATTTCCCACGACTACGCTATTACCCTGTAATTTTTTAAGAATACCTTCAGACAGTAAGCGATTGACATCATCAGCGGATACAGACTTAGCAATTGAAGAGGATAAATCCGCTCCAATTCCCTCTTTTTCAATCGCATCAATTATCACAGTAATCAGTTTCGCGATCACATCCGGTTTAGTCGTTTGCTCATTGAGTACTCGATTTAACTCAGTATTAAAAAGATGCCCCTCAATATCTTGACGCAAAGCTTCTAGGCTTTGAACAGAAGCTTGCTCCAACGCAGTCTTAAAGACATTTCGCTCTTGCTCTATTGTTTTTTTGGCATTTAGATGTAATTGTTCCGCTTGTGACTCTGCATCTGAGATAATCTTATGTGCTTTAGCTTTAGCCTCTTCGATAACACTTCTAGCTTCTGTATGAGCAGGTTCTAATGTCTCCCGACGCAATACATCACATATCTCTTGAATCTTCTCTTGTCCATCTTTCAATGTTTTCATAACTATCCCAATTCTTTACGCGTTTAAAACGTTTTTGAATGTTAATGACTTGGTTGAAGTAGTATTGTGCCAGACAACCCACTTACCGCTCTAAAAAAAAGAAAATCGAGAGCACTTCGTCAATCATCTAAATAACGCCACCTTTCCCTAGACTGAGGACTATAACACAACTCACATTCCAGCAGTACCTACCTCACAATATCATGATAGGCCAAATAGGTGTTATCACTAATGAGTGAAATTTTTTCAACCTATATTCTATCTCTTCAATGAGTTTTTTTCCAGTATAACCAACTAACTCCAATAAAGAGATGCCCACAACGTCTCTTATACTACTGCCGGAAGGCAGATGTCATCGCTTTAAATTTTCATTCCTTATATAATCCACCAGTCACACATAGGAGAAACAATGCATAAGTTTATCACATTTCTAGTCACCTTTTTCATTTGGAATCAAGCGCATGGCGGATATGGTATGATGATGTTTGACCCTCCTTCCAACTGGAGATATGCCGATCTTTCGAAATATCCAAAAAGCGTAAAAGTTGTTGTCGTCGGCAAAGGGAATCACACATTTCCTCCTCAAATGAACTTAAATATCGAACCTTACAATGGATCGTTAGAAGAATATCTCAAGATTGTCAAAGCAATAAACACTGCACAACACACAGAGTGGAAAAATCTGGGCACCTTCCAAACAGAGGCAGGCACAGGAAATTTATCACAAATAGACATCGCAACAGAATGGGGGGAAGTAAGAATGATGCATGTCATTCTTATTAAAGAACATATCGTTTATATAC
>JAJFMB010000214.1 GCA_021772355.1 Chlamydiota bacterium
CTAACAGATTATCATCCCTTCCACATACAACAGGACAACTCTCTAAGTTAAAAACTCTCGACCTTGAGTCCAACAATTTCAGATCCCGTCCTTCCATAATAGGGCAACTTCTAAGCTTGAGATATCTAAACCTTCGTAATACCTGTCTCAGATCTCTTCCTCCATCAATTGGACGGCTTTCCAAGCTACAACATCTCGATCTCGCCAACAACAATCTTAGATCCCTTCCACATACGATAGGACAACTCTCCGAACTCAGAGAACTCGATGTTGATTATAACACCGAACTTAGCGACCTTCCCGTCATTAGCTTAGGGCAAATCCCCGGCATCACCCATTTAGGCATTCGTTGCACGCAAATCCCTTCGCAACAACGAGATCAAGTCGTTGCTCTCTCTCAATCATTGAGAAAAAAATCAGCTTTACCTACCATTGCCAAACGCCTTTCCATATGGGCAACCTATGCTAAGTCCGATCTCAACCAGGACAAAATATTAGCTCTTCCGGATGACCAAAAAACTGAGATAAACGAGTGGCTTTTTCGCTTAGAGAAAACACGAGATTTTAAGCATGCACAACAGAGAGTCGCTGTAATAGCGTGCGCACTGTTGAAAAGTGTGCTTGACAATGGTGATTTTCGCGAAGCCTTTTTCAACCAAATTGCATTCAACAATACCGCTTGCGAAGATCGATCCGCCATGGCACTAAATGAGCTCTACACCTGTTGGAAGTTAACAACAGTTCTCGCTAAAACTAGTGATAGAGAAAAACTAAAGCTCATGACTGGCATTGCCAAAACCCTGGCCTTGCGGGCGACAATTGACGACATCATTAAGAACAAAGAGGAAAAGCAGAATCACATTGAAGAAGAAAATACCGAAATTTTCCTCTACTATGAAACAGCACTAAGACAAAAACTAGAACTCTGTACAGCTATTGAAAATATGTATTACGATGAAATTGGAAAGCGTGATTGGATCAAAGAAGAGGACCTAGCCACTGCCGTTAATCTCACCTATTTCAAACACCTCTTTAAGCTAGGACCCTTCGAAAATATGTACCAATCCGACGAAGCTCTCAATGCCGAACTAGAAAAAATCAGAGAAGAGTATGTCGATAAAATAAATAATCTCGACCCCTCTTTAGGATCTAAAAAATTCCTTGAACTAACCAAGACAATCGAGACGCAAAGAGAGCAAGCTATCATGGCTCGCGTTAAGCAGTGGTACGAGAAAAAAATTGGTTAGCGTCTTTACTTATTGATGGCCAGGATTAAAGCTTTTTTATAAAAAATGCAATAATCCCTTGCTCCTTATCTATTCACCCCAAGCTTTTTTTACTAGCAGCCTGACGAGAATCTTCTTCCAATTCTTGAATCCTCTCTTTACCTTTAAATAATATCTAGATTCGCGCTATTGTACATTTTTACTTGGAGGTTTTCTCATGACCAAATCAGTACGCGTTGTGCTTTTTATGGTATTACTTTTCGGCTCTCTGGGAGCTCAGGAGAATCAGACGAGCCCGCCGCCTGTTGAAGAATCAGCTACTCCACCTAAAAGAGCGGAATCTCATCTGCCTGCCTATTTTTTGGAGGAGCTAGAAAAGACCGAAGAGGAGGGAGAAGGTAGCCGTTTTTTCAGAGAGTTTGTGAATATGATGATCACGCTCGGTTTTATTATCGGTGTGCTCTTCCTGCTGCTTTGGGTATTTAAACGCATGCTCCACACTCGTTCACAACAGTTAAATGTTCAAAGCCATATCAAAATTCTGGAGCAGCGTTCGTTGACTAATAAAACAACGCTATTTTTACTGGAAATTGATGAGCAAAATATCCTTATTGCAGAATCAGCGAGCGGCATTACGCATCTAACAGAATATAATCGCCCCGAAACACCCTCTTCGTTCGAGAACCTAATGACAGAGAAGCAACAGGAAAGGGAAGAATAGGTTGCCCAAATTTGCTGTAAGGAACTAAAATGGCACTAACTTTTACCAACCAAGTGAAAAAAATGATTGTTAGAACTCTCCTTATTTTTGTTAGTTTATTTGCTCTTACGGCTTGTGCCCAGCGTGATTTCTATGACGATGACTACAATTGCTCCGTCATGCCACTAACGAACAATCCTGATTTAACAAATGAAAAAACCGGTCTACTCCCCCAAATGGGCTATTAGGAATGATTGATCTAAAGTTAGAGCCTATACTCAAGTATCTACGCGAACAAAAATACGACGCTAACTTACAAACAGAAACGCAGCAGATCTATCTGATCTTCAAAATTCTGCAAAAAGACTTTCCTGTTTTCATCCGCGTTTTTGATAGCCAGGATTTACTCCAGCTTTTAGTTTTTATGCCCTGCGCCTTTCGTGAGAAAGTGGCAGGAGATTGCGCAAGACTCTTGCATTTACTAAATAAAGAGCTCGACCTTCCAGGTTTTGGTATGGACGAGTCCTCCGGAGCCCTTTTTTATCGTTTATCCATCCCTTTCTTTGGTAAGACCTTTGATGAAAAGCTGCTGGATGGTTTTCTTGGATCAATGAAGCAACTCTCTGAAACTCTATATCCTGCGATTGAAGCCGTCGCGTCGGGCGCCGCAACTTTTGAAGACATCCTAAAAAAAGCCGAGGCCAAATAATGCCTTTACGTCCCATTTTCTACGATACTGAAACAACCGGAGTCAAAGCAGAAAGAGATTATATCATCGAACTTGCTGCCTACGATCCTGAGTTAGACAAAACCTTTGAACAGTTGATCAACCCTGGCTGCCCCATTCCTTCCGAGGCGACTGCAATTCATCATATCAGCGACGAGATGGTAAAAGACTCCCCCTCTTTTGGAGATGTGGCTAACGACTTTGTCAACTTTTGTGAAGGAGAAACGGTACTTATCGCGCACAATAATGATGGGTTTGACGTCCACTTTTTACGAAAGGAATTTTCAAGAAACGATCTCACAATGCCCTCCTGGAAATTCTTTGACACCCTTAAGTGGGCCAGACGCTACCGTCCCGATATTCCTAGACACTCCCTGCAGTTTTTACGGGAAATCTATGGCATCCCCGCAAATAACGCTCACCGCGCGCTTGATGACGTGATCGTTTTGCATAAGGTCTTTGAGCATATGACCGATGATCTATCTATGGATGAAATCTATCAATTAATGAACAAGCCCAAACAGATTCAACATATGCCTTTTGGCAAGCACCAAGGTCAGCCACTTAGCCGCGTCCCCAAAAACTATATCAAATGGCTACAGGAAAATGGCGCTCTCGATAAAGAAGAAAACCAACAGCTGCGTGAAAGCTTTGAAAAGCTCGGGCTACTCGCAACCGTATGAACATCTGTATCGTCGGCTTGGGATACATTGGACTCGCTCTTGCTGATTATCTGTCGTCCCAAGGGCACAGCATCACAGGCACCACCCGCAATGCCTCACGTCTTGAAACACTCTCCAATACATGCAATCACATTGTCCTACTAGAAAAACCCTCCGACTTAGAGAAAGCATTTCAGAATCAAGAAATTGTCATCATCACCGTAGCTCCTGACCGCTATCAACTTAAAGATTACGAAGAAACATATCTCGAAACAGCCAAGACTATTGTTGGCTCACTCCCCTCAAGCGTAAAGCAGATCATCTATACAAGTAGCACCTCTGTTTACGGCAATTGTAATGGGGATTGGGTCGAAGAAACACGCCCTCTAGCCCCCACAAGTCCCCAGGCAGACATTTTATGCCAAACTGAGCAAGTATACCAACAATCAAAAACTCCAGCATGCATACTAAGACTAGGAGAGATCTACGGCCCAGCCCGTGAATTTCTCGATAAACTACGCACTATGTCCCAGCCTCGCCCAGGTGACGGAAGCAACTTTATGAATATTATCCATCGCGACGACATCATTAAAGCGATCGACTTTGCCATCGAAAACAACCTCGACGGCGTCTTTAATCTGTGTGAGGAACGACATCCCACGCGCAAAGCCTTTTATGATCAACTTTGTCATGACGCAAACCTACCTCCCATCACATGGGACCCATCAATTAAAAGCGTCCACGGCGGCAGCAAGCGGATCAACTCCCGCAAGATCCGCGACGCAGGTTTGGCAGTTGAATAGTGGATTTTCAAGCCTTATCCTTAGACAAAGTACTGCGTTAAACACTATCAAACCACGTATGGCATACCCGCATTAGGATACTTCTGATGGAATTCTTTAATTCCCTCGTTTTTTTTACGTTTCCTCTCTAAACGGGATCTATTCAATTTTTCTTCTGTACTATTCCAAAACAGCCACTAGAGCTCTTAAAATCCAAAATTAATATAAATCTAACATCAGATTAATAATAATTCTTTATAATTAATACATATAAAGCAATAAATGAGGTTTTTTTATGGTTAGTCCTGCCACTAGCATACCATCCGCTCAATTAGCTCAGAACGCATGTACTGTTGATGCAAATATGAGGAATTTTAACGGTAGAAGGGTAAGTAATGAAGGTAAATCTAAAGCCATTGATCCCAAGCTTTTTCAACGTATGAATCACCATGTGTCGAATCTGCCATTCGCCCCTCAATGCCCAGGTGCTCCAAAGTTGCCCTCTCAGAGTTTATCCTTGAGCTAGAGAAATACGTGTAGAAAGACTTACAAATATCAATGACTAGAGTTAATACCTTTGTGCCCTCTTTAGAGCGCTTAATTAAATGATATCAGGCCATGTATGGCAACTTTATCTCTGGGTACCTCTGGTAAAACTCTTTGATACCCTCATTCCTCAAAGTACATGCCGGGCACACTTGACAACCAAGCTTGGGGATTCCCTCATAACAGGTGATGGTCTCTTCGAGAAGATAAGGCAAGATATCTAGTTGATGGGCAAGCTCGAGAGTTTGCAGTTTGGTCATTTTAACCAGAGGCGTGCGAATCTCAAAGTGAGGATTATCGAGATCGATCTTTAGGATCTCTTCCATTTTATCAAAGTAGGTACGGGAGCAGTCGCGATATCCGGAATTTGCCTCTTCCACTTCAATGACACCAAGGTAGATCGCTTGAGCACCAAGATGGTGCGCGTGGATGGCTGCAATGCGGGCCATCAGACCATTACGCCCGACGACCAAAGTGTTTGGCGCGCTACCTTCCGCGTGACAGATTTGCTCTGATTTATTGAGGAGAGCGTTTGAAGTGATTTCCTGAAGGCAGTCAATTGCTAGTACGGTATGATCAATACGCAAGTCACCGGAAATCTTTTTTGCCTGTTGTAATTCTTGAGAGTGACGTTGGTTATAAGCGAAGGATAGACTTAAGATGTTGTTGTGACCAAATTCTTTAGCTGCGAGCGCTAGACAAAGCGAAGAATCCATCCCCCCGGAGTGCACAACGATGGCTTTTTTACGCATGAGTCGATGTTGTTTCCTTAGTATGATTGAGCATCTCCCACATAAGACGGAACCCGTTACATTTTTCCAGAAGCTCCTCTCTAGTGCCTTCGGCAACCTTTCTACCTTGATCGAGATAGATAATCTTATCAGCGTCTTCAATGGTGGAGAGGCGGTGAGCAATAATGATTTGTGTCATTTGTCCGCGCAGTTGATGAATGGCACTTTTGATATAGCTTTCGCTGATCGAATCTAACGAAGAAGTTGCCTCGTCCATGATAAGGATAGGAGCTTCTTTAACAAGTGCGCGCGCAATAGCCAGCCTTTGCTGCTGTCCACCCGAAAGATTTTTTCCTGTTTCAGATAAAGGAGTATCGTAGCCTTGAGGCAAGGCGCGGATAAATTCGTCTGCATGAGCGCGCTTTGCCGCTTCAACAATCTGCTCCTTGGAAAAATCCCGCCCAAAAGAGATATTTGCTGCTACAGTATCTAAAAATAGAAACGGCTTTTGAGGCACAAAGGCGATTGTATCCCGTAAAGATTTCTGTGTATAAGCAGTGAGAGGTTGTCCATCTATGAGAATTTCCCCTTTTTGAATATCAAACAACCTCGGAATAAGCTGAACAATCGTTGATTTTCCCGCACCGGTTGGCCCTACGATCGCAACTGTCTGCCCTTTTTCTACAGTAAAGCTTAAGTCCTGCAACACCCACTGCTCGCCATAGCGAAACCAAACATGATTGAATTCTATAGACTTGGTGAATGCCTGCAACTCCTTTGCATCTTTAGCATCTTCAATTTGGGGTTTGATGTTCATCACTTCAAACATTCGATCAGCTGCAGCCATTCCTTGCTGAATGCGGTTGTTTTCTTCAGCAAATTTCTTAATCGGTTCATAAAAGACATAGAGAATACCGCAGTAGAAAAGCACCACAGAGACATTTAACTGAAGAATATAAAGTCCATAAACAAGAGCTGTTGCCAAGAAAAACATCCCAACGGTATGAACAACCGGTCTTGCCGATAAATCATAGCGAGCGCTTCTTTTTTCAAGTTTTGCCATGCGCCTGTTGTGTTCTCTGTATTTGTTCAGAGAAAAATCTTCCATTGCAAACATCTTAACCGTTTGTATGCCCGCCAAAAAATCAATTAAAACGCTGGCAAAATGCTCTTGATTTTTTTGAATCTGAGTGGCTATTCGCTTTACATGTTTTGCTAAAAAGACAATTGGGAAAACAATCAAAGGAAAGCCCAAAAAGATAATCATCGATAGCTGCCATGAGGTCAAAAAACAGATAGACAGACTAGAAATAACAGCGATAGGAGTCTGCATGTAATTTGTCAAACATGCGTTAATGGCATCGGCGATCAGCACTGAATCTCCTACAACACGAGAAGAGAGAGAACCGATGTTGTATTGCTGATAGAAAGTCATGGGCAACGACTGTATATGCTCGAAATACTTTTGTCTTAAATCACGACTAATTCGAATAACCGTAACACGCGTTAAAAATCGATGCGTAAACAGCATCACTGCCTTAAAAACAGCGATCAAAAAAAGCATTATAGCTAAATTTTTTAAATTTTGGGTCACGGGAAAAACGCGATCGACGTTCGTGATCAAAAACTCAATAATATCTTGCTTTTTGTGCTTAGCAATGTACTCGCGCGTTTCTTCTTGGGTGATATACCCTTTATGATCGGAATCTATTTCATTCCATCGTTTTTCGAGTTGATCTTTTGAAATTACCTCGCCTTTCTCAAGCTTTCCCTGTTGGTTGGAACCAAACAACTCAAAAGCATCCGGACCTTTACGAGTGATAACTCCAAGAGAAAAAATTTCTAACTGAGAAGCAAAGGTCAAAAGACACATTGCCAAGATCGTCAATGAGATAAGGATGCGGTAAGCTTTAGCTTTAAACGCAATACCCAGAAGCTGTTTCATGAAATAAATTTTCCCATATTACGAAATTTTATGTAGCGCTGCTCTAAAAGCAACTCTGTAGATATGCTTCCCAAGATATGAGCTTGCTCGGTGACAAAATTTTTCACCTCTTTATAGACAAAAGAGGGATCATGATGAGCACCCCCCAGAGGCTCTTTTAAAATGGTATCGATAATCCCAAGAGATAGAAGATTTTCAGCATTGAGCTTTAACTGAGAGGCCGCATCCACATTTTTTGCAGCATCTTTCCACAAGATAGAAGCGCAGCCCTCAGGAGAGATGACTGAATAGTAGGCGTGCTCCAACATTCCGATCACATCACCAACACCCATGCCCAAAGCACCGCCGGAACACCCTTCGCCAATAAGAACAACAATAATCGGGGTTCTGATTCTCGCCATTTCTTTTAAGTTTTCGGCAATTGCCCACCCCTGACCTCTCTCTTCAGCTTCAAGTCCAGGAAAGGCACCTGAAGTGTCGAGCAAGCTGACAATTGGCAATGAAAACTTCTCCGCCAGTAACATTAAACGTTTCGCCTTCCGAAATCCTTCAGGATGCATCATCCCGAAATTACGACGAACGCGACTTTCAGTATCATGTCCTTTTTCCTGACCGATGATCACACATTTGCAATCGGAAATTGTGGCAAGCCCTCCGACAATTGCGTTATCATCACCAAAAAGGCGGTCTCCATGAAGTTCTTCGAGCTTTTGCTCCATCTTTTTAATTTCTGAATCAAAAATAGGGTTATCTTGGCTTTGACTTTTCAATCTCTCAATTGTTTTAAGCACTTCTTGAATGGGCTTTTCGTGGGGCAAAATATCCAAAAAATAACTCCCTACTTCTCGATACCAGGTAATTTAGCATCGTAGAAGTTATTTACAATTTCGACTGTCGTCGGTTTTGTGATGATAATTGAAAAAAGCTCCTCGATATCGTCACTACATAACCGAATGCACCCATCGCTTTCATACTTTCCGATACTTTGACTATCGGGCACAAGTTCTCCTGAATCATTACCAACCCAAGGTACACCATGAATTCCAAAGCCTCTGGCGGGAGCTGTACACTCCCCAAGTTCCTTTTCAAATGGAATCCAACGAGAACCAAACACTTTGACCATTTCTATTTTCTCACCATTGTGAAAAGCAAACATTTTCGGCTTATAGATCACAATTTTTTCGCCGAGGGAGTACTTTCCAAGCGGTGTAAGGCTTCCTGATTTTTTATTTTCATCAAGACGACCTAAGCCGACAGAATACGTTTTAATCAATTCTCTTTCTTGGGAGTCAATGTCGTAATAATAAAACCACATTTTACAACGAGATAAATCGATAAGAAGGTGGAATTGGAAATTCTTTTCATTATTGAAGACGTTAAAACGATCACCTTCGCCAACATTTTGTTTAAAATAATCGGGCTTTCCATTCAAACTGCGCGCGATGAAGTGTCGAGAGGTTTTATATTGAGAAGCGTAATCGGATACCCAAGCTGGACGTCCCTTTAACCATGGAACGCGGCTTTTGTAGGAAATTGTTTCCACGATTGGAAACTTTGGATCGATTTTATTAAAAAGCAAATCAATGCGATCCACATCGGGCAAGCCATCCATCGATGTATTGATGATAAAATTTGCCGGTGCCTTTTGGTCAAATTCCTTATGGGCAGCGAGTGGCATTTTTTCCACACGCGTCTCCTGATCAAGATCAATTTCAATCGGTGTCGCGGAAAGCGCAACTGTCTGTTGGGGAGAAGATTTTTTATCCCCTTTAAACATCGACATGACAAAAATCAGGCCGAATAAACATAGAGAAGTGATTGCAATAAACTTTGGAAATGACATAACCCGCTAATCCTTAACATATAATATACAATAAAACGATTATCGATTCAACTTAAGTTGCAGTTGAATCATACCGTATAAAAACAATTTTGCCAAGGTGATTAGAGCAGCTGTAACTGAAAAAGAAACTTCCCCCATCCGATTGATGGGGGGAGAAAAAAAACAATTAATCGTCGAAACTTTCGATTAACTTGCGCATTTTTTTGCCAGGTGTGAATTTTACGGCATTGCGCTTTGGAATAACAATTGGAACATCAGCTTTTTTAGGATTGCGTCCAATTTTTTGTTTACGCTCGACAACCTCAAAAACTCCAAAATCGCGAAACTCCAAACGATCGCCATCTGAAAGGCAATTTGTCATTTTATCCAAAAAGGCCTGGATAACGTGACGTACATCATTTGGATGGATCGATTTCTCTTGTGAAATCGAATGAATAAGTTTTTTCTTTGTCATGGTATTTTTCTTTGACGAAGATGTCATAATACTTGAACTCCTTGCTTAAATATATATAACAAATATTTTTCTTAACTTTTCTCCTGTC
>JAJFMB010000215.1 GCA_021772355.1 Chlamydiota bacterium
CACATTGCGCTTGAGTGCGCATTACAAACGCATGCCAACTTCACTTTTATAGGGGAAGAGGTTGCTCATAAAGGGTTAAGCCTACAAGATTTGGTGAGTCAGGTGTGTGATATGATTTGTTCCCGCGCAGCCTTGGGAAAAAACTACGGCGCTGTGTTGATTCCGGAAGGCCTTATCGAATTTATTCCTGAGTTTCAACAGATGATTAAAGAGCTAAATTCTCTTTTGCTCACTTCAGATAGTCGAAAAATTGAGTCTATAAAAAATAGTCTTACAGAAACTTCTCGGCTTTGCTTTGAGACGATTCCCGAGGTTGTTCAAAAGCAGCTTTTGCTCGATCGCGATCCTCATGGTAATGTTCAAGTTTCTAAAATCGAGACAGAGCGCCTTTTTGTTGAGGCTGTGAAGGAAGAGCTGAAAAAACGGAAAGCATCAGGGACGTATCAGGGGAAATTTAGCGCTCAACCTCTTTTTTGCGGCTATGAAGGGAGAGCAACTCTTCCCTCTAATTTTGATTGCAACTACTGCTACGCTTTGGGGAGCGTAGCTGCGCTTCTCGTAAATGAGAAGAAGTCCGGTTATATGGCATGCGTCAAAAATCTCAATAAAACGCCTGAAGAGTGGCAGGTAGCCGGAATCCCCCTTACATCCATGATCCATATGGAAGAGCGCAAGGGAAAAACGAAGCCTGTTATCAAGAAGGCTCTCGTCGATCTTGAGGGTAAACCTTTTCAAGAGTTCTTGTCACAGCGCGAGGCTTGGATGACTGACGATAGTTATCTTAATCCCGGTCCGATTCAGTTCTTCGGACCTCAAGAGATAACAGAGAGCATCACTCAAGATTTAGCGCTTCGGAAGTCAGGTTCGTAAAGCTTCTTCGAGAGTCCCGGTAAATTGATTTTCGGAAATCTTTGTTTTATAACCAATTTTTTTATGTTTTTTCCGCTCTCGCTCTTTGCGTGGATCCGGAACGGGAATTGCAGATAGTAGAGTCTTCGTGTAGGGGTGTGTCGGATTTTGAAAGAGCTCCTTTGTTGGAGCAATTTCTACAAGGGCGCCTTGGGTCATGACGGCTGTGCGGTGTGTGAAATTTTTGAGTAAACTTAAGTCATGAGAGATGAAGAGCAGAGTAAGGGAGAGTCGTTTCTGAAGAGCAAGGAGGAGCTCTAAAATATGGTGCTGGGTGGTCACATCCAGCGATGAGAGGGGTTCGTCGCAAACTAGGATTTTAGGATTTACCGCAAGGGCGCGTGCGATGCCGATGCGTTGTCTTTGTCCTCCGCTGAATTGATGTGGATAGCGCTCCATGTGGTCGGGGTTGAGGTCGACGAGTGACATTAATTCTCGTATGCGTTCATTTCGGACTTTTCCTTTGTACATATGATGGATGTCGAGTCCCTCTGCGATAATAGAGCTGACATGCATACGTGGGTTGAGAGAGCCATAAGGGTCTTGGAACACCATTTGAATTTGGTGAGGTAACAGTGAGGGGGCAGTGGAAATATTTCCCGAAGAGGGAGTGATTAAATTGACAAACATTTTGGCAAGGGTTGATTTTCCGCAGCCGCTCTCGCCGATTAGTCCCAAGGTCTCTCCTTCTTCAATATGGAAGGAGACGTTCTTGACCGCAGAAAAAGTTCCGTAGTTCTTAGACAGATTAGAGACAGTGATGAGAGGTGGTGAGGAGAGATGCGATTGTTCGGGGTGTTTGTAGGGTTTTAGAAGGGATTTCGTGTAGGGGTGTTTGGGGTGGTAGAATATGGTGTCGGTTGTGTCCTCTTCGACGATTTTTCCCTCCTTCATCATGGCAACTCGATCGCACATACCGGCGACGAGGCTAAGATCGTGAGTGATAAACAGAGTGCTCATCTGCTTGATCTCTTGGAGCTCTTGAAGAAGGTCCATGATCTGTGCTTGAATGGTCACATCAAGAGCTGTTGTTGGTTCGTCCGCTATTAAGAGGGTTGGATCGCATGAGAGGGCAATGGCGATCATAGCGCGCTGGCGCATTCCACCGCTGCATTCGTGAGGGTACTGCTTGAGCCCCTTTTTCGGGTTGGGAAAGCGCACTAAATGAAGCAGCTCTTCAGCTTGTACAAGGGCATCTTTCCAGGTTAATCCTTTATGCTGTACAACCGTTTCGGCAATTTGGATTCCGATGCTCTTCGTAGGATGGAGAGCAGACATGACATTCTGGCTGATCATGCCAATCTGAGAGCCACGAATCCGCTGCATTTCTCGGTCCGTTTTGCAGAGGAGGTTGTCTCCTTGAAAAAGGATTTGTCCAAAATTCGGTTTTACGGGGAGAAGGGAGAGTATCGCTTTTGCGACGCTACTTTTTCCGCAGCCCGACTGTCCTACGAGGCCAAACACCTCTCCTGGCTTGATTTGTAGGTTGATCCCTTGAAGGATAGGGGAGTTGTCTAGGGTAAGATGTAGCTCTTCAATTTCTAAGATCACGCTTCTCCTTTCAGGGGGTCCATACTATCGCGAAGACCATCCCCGAGTAAGTTAAAGCTGAGCATGGTAATGCTGATAAAAAAAGCAGGAATAAACAAGCGCCACGGGTAGTAGTTAAGGGCAGGCACTCCTTCGCTTACCATGGTGCCCCAACTAGCGTGGGGAGCGGGAATGCCAAGACCGAGGAAACTTAAGAATGCTTCGGTAAAGATCGCCGAGGGGATTGTCAATGTAGCCGTAACGATGATGGGTCCCATGGCATTTGGTAAAAGGTGTTTCCTTAAAATGCGCGCATGACTCGCTCCCATGGATTTTGCAGCCAGCACAAACTCTTGGTTTCTAAGCTGCATGACGCTGCCGCGGACAATACGCGCCATAGGAATCCAGCCGATAAAAGTCATTGCGACAACCATAGAAATAAATCCCGATTCCATGATTACCATAAGGAAAATGGCGCAGAGAAGGTAAGGAAAGGAATATAGGATGTCTGCAAATCGCATCATGA
>JAJFMB010000216.1 GCA_021772355.1 Chlamydiota bacterium
CTTTTGATGATCGATGCGCAGACCGGCATTACCACCCAAGAGAAAAAAATTGCCAATATGATTGAAGAAGCCGGCAAAGGGTGTATTGTCATTTTAAACAAGTGGGACTTAGTCAAGGGCTTTCGTATGGAGCACTGCTTAAGGTTGATGGAAGAGGAAGTTCCTTTCCTAAAATACTGCCCCAAACTCTTTATTTCTGCGCTTTCAGGGCGCAATGTGACAAAAATTTTCCCCATCATCAACGAAGTTCATGAGAATTTCAATAAAAGAATCTCTACGCATCAACTCAATAAATTTGTTGAAGAATGCATGCAAAAGATTCATCCCCCTATGATTCGTGGAAAACGACTACGAGTCTATTACATGACGCAAGTCACAACAAAACCCCCTCGCTTTGTTCTCTTCATCAATTATCCCGATCTGATGACAGAAGCTTACCGTCGCTACCTTCTCAACCAATTCCGCAAGCAGTATTCTTTTGCAGGAGTTCCTATCAATTTCCATCTAAAAGGAAAGAAGAGAACTGAAAGGCCTGCAGCTTCCTCTCAAGCGCTTGGCCTCGGATCAGGTCACAATCACGGGTAGAAAACCCTGTTATGTTTCCTCTTCTACATACTGCAGAAGCGCAAGAATTTCATCGCGGTTAAACTTCTTCAAAAGCTGATGGTCATCCAGACCAACCACGTCTTCCATAAGTTTGCCTTTGCGCATAATCATTGCGTCGATCCGTTCTTCAAAGGTGCCTTTTGTAACGAGCTTAAAGACCTGCACCCCTCTTTTTTGACCTATGCGGTGGATCCGGTCAGTCGCTTGATTTTCTCTTGCCGCATTCCACCAGCGATCATAATGAATCACTACCGAAGCTGCGGTAAGGTCAATTCCAAGCCCTGCAGCATTCAACGATCCGACGAAAACCTGACACTTCGGATCCTGATTAAACCGACGCACTTCCTCCCCTCTTTTTCGGGTCGCTCCTCTGAGGGCAGCAAACTCGATGCCTTGTTCATGCAGATGATTTTCAATAATATCGAGCATGTTGAGAAATTGTGAATAAACCACCACTTTTTGATGGCTATCTAGAGCCTCATGAAGCAGTTCTAAAAAGAGATCCCACTTTCCGGATTGATATTGTTGGTAATTTTCACTCTCTTTCAAATAGACAGCCGGATGATCGCAAATTTGCTTCAAATGCGTAAGCACGGCAAAGATATGAATGTAGGGTACGGGTGCATTGGGGTTTTCCAGATCACCAATCAATTGTTTTCGAGAACGCTCAATGACATCGACATATAAGAGTTTCTGATCCATTGCCAAATCACAGTGCGAAATCTCTTCAGTCTTTGCAGGTAGATCAATAAGCACATCAGCTTTTTTACGCCTCATCACAAAAGGATTGATAAAACGTCTAAGCAGCTTTTTTTTCTCAACATCATCTTCTCTTTCAATCGGTCTGATAAATACACGTCGATAATCGGTATGATTGGGCATATAGGAGGGTAGAACCAAGTCAAACAACGCTTTGAGTTCGCGTAAATAATTTTCAACGGGCGTTCCCGTCAATCCGAGACGCATTTGAGCTTTTACAGATGCTAAAGCGTGGTGGATGCGACTGTTATGGTTTTTTGCAATTTGCACTTCATCAAAAACGGCAAGCTCAAAGAAGATTTGACTTAACACATCTTTTTGAATTCTCCAAATTCCATATGAGGTAAGTAAAATATCATAATTTTCTCGAAACTCTTTTATATTGCGTTCCGTCCCGTAGAAGGTGTACACCTTGACACCGGGTAAAAAGCTCTCAAGTTTTTCTTGCCAGTGGTAAAGAACAGATGTGGGACACACAACTAAGAACTTAGGCTTCTCTTTTTCTCCACGTTTATCGAAGTCATTCATAATGGCAGCCATTAAAGCCATCGATTGATGTGTCTTTCCTAAACCCATATCATCACATAAAAGACCTGATAAATTGTGATGATAAAGAAACCAAAGCCAATGAACGCCCAACTCTTGGTAGGGGCGTAAGGAACAATTCAATCCTTTAAGATCCGGCTCAGCTGGTGTCTGCAGCTCAGACAACTCTTTGATAAGATTGTGCGATTGTAGAACTTGAATTTCATCAAAAACATTTAATTTGATCAAATCAAGCGTAGAAAGAAGAATATAATCGTTGGAGACGGAGTACCGTTCCTTGGGAATTTGTTTCAACCAGGAAAATTTATGGTCATCAATATCAATCAGGCCCGCATCAGAAAAAATAAGTTTTTGTTTTTTTTGGTTCGCTTGCAAAAGATCGATGACAGAAACACTTCCCCAAGACGATTGATAGCGTAGCTTAAGACGATACCACTCCTTGCCCTTCTCATAATCGCGTGTCAGTTCGTCAGCAACCAATGCCAGGGTTTCAGGTTTGAGCAGTCTATGGTCAATCGATGACGCATAACGCTTGAGTGCTGAAAGTTCATATGTCAAAAAAGAACTAATATTTTCCGGTTCAAGCTCTATGGTATGTCTAAACCGATCGGGAAGACGCATTTCGTGAGGCAACTCAAAAAAACCTTCATCCGGCACATAGACAAAATCGTCAAAAAATCTGACATTTTTTTCTCGATATTCGGGATAGAGAGAAAATTCCGGCTCAATGAGAATGGTTTTCCGGTCTGTTAGCTCCACCTTTATTCCGGCGTGGCCCACAGGGCATTTTTCACTAAAAAATCCTGCAATTGATTTCAGTTCCTCTGCATTAGCACGAATAAAATTACCGATTTGCTCTTCCTTTAGATCAAGTTTAGGCGAAATCGGTGATACAATTTGAGAACTCGATTTAGGGTAAAATCCCCTCCCCTCAATGTAGATCAACGAGCCAAAATCATGTGAGACCGTTTGCTCTTCAGCATAGGTATCTTGAACATGCATATGCTTGGTAAACTGCAAACGATTATCCCTTGTGACTCGATAGGTGAAACGGGACTCTAAACTTGCTAGATGCGTATGAAACCCCTCTTTTGTATTGAGCCATTCCCGTTGTAATCGTACAAAATCGGCCAATTCATCATGAGGAACTTTCAAACCCACCTGGTCAAAACGTCTCTCCTCCACAGGATAAAAACCAATATTTTCCACGTAGACCCAGTGACCGAAATCACGAGAAAATCCCGTAGTCAAATCTCCCAACTGGTCAACATAGCTGACAACATGAAGATTCCACTCCTCATCAAACGCGATATGATATGAAAAACGAACAGGTGAGGACTTATAAATTTTCTCCCCTTCCAAGAGAGGAGAAACAATATCAAGATATTTGTCGAAGGCTTCTCCAACATCTTTTCCCAGCAAATGCCCTTTATCAATCAATTCATGCTGCTGCGTCGGATAAAAACCATCTCCTTCGACAAAATTCCAGCCCCCAATAGAAATTCCCTGCTTTTGCTCGAAAAACTCAGCTTCCTTGGTCGGAATTATTTGCAAGCTCCCCTTCTCCTGATCGTAAATGATCTTTTCAATCATCTCATGCTGTATTTGGTACACTTTTAAGGGAGATTTAACTGTTGCCAGAGCGGGAATCAACCTGTGCAATTCCTGATCATAAAGATAAAATTTTGCATCTAGCTCTTGAAACGAAACTTCTAACCATTTGGGGATTCCATTCTCAGAGTATTGAAAGTCAATACGGTAAGGTTCATCACGATCCTGGAGCAGCATCATCCATTTTGCCAAGTCATTCCAATAGGAAAGCTCATAACGGAGACGTGATCCGGGTCTCCCTTCTCGCCATAGAGTAATTTCTTCTTGTGAGAGATTTGAAAACTTGAGAGAAGTCTCTTCTGTCTCCCGCTTTCGGTATTCAATGAGCTCTTTAAGATGAGCGACGGCCTGCGGTGTTTGACCATGCAGCTCACAGATTAAACGGTTAGTATTATCTGTACACGTATAGCTTCCATCACCTTGAATTTGCAGAGCATCGGGATGATAGCCAATGCGGTCGGCGAAAAGCCGGCAAAGAACATTCCATAAGGAGTTTTGAAAGCGTTGGTGCAAAGGGTCTCGGTGCCCTTGAAAGATGCGCATATAAGCACAAGCGAGATGAACACAGGTTGAGTCAGATTCAGGAGACTCACAAGAGCAAAAACAATCCTTTATCTGTCCCCGATTATCGAGTTGGACAAAAGCCCACTCCTCATTTTGAGTCTCAGGGTCAATAATTTGAACTTGATAAGTTCCCCCGGCGAATTCGATTTCTTGAGCTTTGTTTTCTGAGAGGTATTTCTCTGCTTCCGATTGAAATTTCTTAAGAAAGTCTGGCAGTTGCGTCATCGCTCTACTGTATTAAAACAGAGTTTCAGGTTCAACATAATGATAGCCAAGATCATGGGCTACATGCTCATTCGTCACATTGCCCAAACAAACATTCAGCCCATTACGTAGACCCTCATCTCTTTTTAAAGCTTCGCGCCACCCAAGGTTGGCAATTTTTAGAGCATCTAATAGCGTCGCGTTTGTCAAAGCTTGAGTTGCCGTACGTGCGCACGAACCCGGCATGTTTGTCACACAGTAGTGTAGGATTCCCTCTTCGATATAAGTGGGCGAAGTGTGTGTCGTCGGCTTCGAGGTCTCTATGCATCCTCCCTGGTCGATGGAAATATCGACAATTACGGATCCCGGCGTCATGGTTTTTAACATTTCACGAGTGACGAGACGCGGGGCAGTTTTTCCCGGAATAAGAACAGCGCCTACAACTAAGTCGGCACTTTTCAACATATCTTCAATCGTTGAAGGTGTTGAATACAACGTTTTGAGAGTGGGACCAAAAAGAGCATCAAGGGCGCGAAGGCGAGCTAGATCTCTGTCAATAATTGTTACATTAGCACCCAAACCCATCGCCATTTTAGCAGCTTCAGTGCCGGCGACACCGCCACCCAAAATAACGACTGAAGCGCTCAACACTCCGGGAACTCCACCCAAAAGAACCCCTTTTCCACCGTTATTGAGTTGTAAAGTCACAGCTCCCATTTGAATGGAGATACGTCCGGCAATTTCGCTCATCGGAACCAAAAGAGGAAGTCGTCCATTTACATCGGTCACGGTTTCATAGGCAATACCTACGACTTTTTTTTCTAAGAGGTGTTTCGTTTGCACAGGATCCGGAGCAAGATGCAAATAACAAAAAAGAATTTGACCTTCTCGCAGTAAAGGAAACTCACTTGCTTGGGGTTCCTTCACCTTAATGATCATTTCTGCTTCATAAACCTGTTCGGCCGTAGCGACAATCGACGCCCCAACTTCTTGAAACATTTCGTCAGGATAACCAATATTAGTACCTGCATTTTTTTGAATCAAAACCTGATGGCCGGCATCAATTAACTGCCTCACCATTGCCGGAGTTGCTCCCATGCGGTACTCGTGATCTTTAATCTCTTTAGGTATTCCAATAAGCATTGCGGTTTATCTCCAGAAAAATAAAGAGCTAGTATAGCTCAAAAGATTGATTTGAGTCATGGAAAAACGAAAATCTCTCACCTTAACATCTGTATAAATATATAACTTACAAAGTCAATTCAACTCATATTTTTTTCTTTTCTCCGATCAAGACGTAACTATAAACATCCGGATACTCTAATGCGACCTTCTCCAATTTATCACTCCACCACTCATAGGGCTTCACAGTCACATGAGGATTTTCGCCGCTTGGCAGCCTCTTATTTGCGAAGTATGTAGGAAGGTGAATGTAGACAAAATGGTGGGCATATTCAAAAATTTCGCGCACGACCCAATCGATATCTTCTTCGGGAATATGCTCTAAGACATCGATGCAGATCACCCCGTCAAACTTTCCCTCGGGCAACGAACTAAAGGGAAGATAAGCGGGATCATAGCAGCGCACATCTACATCCCAAAACTCATTTACGGACCGGTCATCCAATTCTTCGTAATGATTTTCATACAACACCCCTTTTCCACTGCCGTAATCAAGCAAAGTTTTAGAGTGATGCTGATCCACAAACCTTTTAATCATTTTAACATGTCTGACAAGAGAGTGCCCCGCATACATTTTCTCAGCAGTTATCCCTTGTGCTGAATCACCCTGGGAATGCATGACTTTGTACTCTTCCAAAAGTTCATCATAACGGGGACTTGGATTTTGACGGCTATAAGGCACACTACCCCACAAGGACCGGTTTATCTTCAGCAAACTCTATGGAAAGCACCTGAGAAACCCCTTTCTCCTGCATGGAAACACCAAACAACACATCGGCCATTTCCATTGTCCCTTTATTGTGAGTGATGATAATGAACTGACAGCGGTCGACAAACTGTTTTACTACGCGCAAGAACCTATCGACATTAGCATCGTCTAAAGGTGCATCGATCTCATCCAGGATACAAAACGGCGCCGGCCTAACTTCAAAGATGGCAAAGAGAAGTGCCATAGCAGTTAAACACTTCTCTCCTCCTGAAAGCAGCTGTATCGACTGCATCCGTTTACCGGGAGGCTTAGCTACAATCTCAATACCTGCCTCTAAAATATCTCCTGACTCTGTAAATTGAAGATCTGCTTCTCCTCCGTTAAATAGAATCTCAAAGTTCTTACGGAAGTTTGCGCGGATCTGCTCAAACATTTCCTCAAAAATCTTACGGCTCTCTGTATCGAGCTTAGTGATTATTTGGACAAGCTCTTGTTTAGCTTCGGTAAGATCGGCTATCTGTTGTTGTAAAAAGGAATAACGGGTTTTATGCTTTTCAAACTCCTCAATAGAGGTCATGTTGATATCGCCGGCGTTCTCCACTTCGCTTCGTAATCGACGCAGTTTGCGCTCTGATTTTTCAATTGACTCTTCAAGCGGCGTGCTTTTTTCGCGCGCCTCAGCAACAGACACATGATAGCGTTCAGCAAGCTCACTTTCTAAAGAGGCAATGGTCGAGTCGATTTGAGCGGACTGAATGCCTAGCTGATACCCCTCTTCCTCTTTCACCTTCAACTGACTTCTTAATTTCTCAAGCTGCTCTTCACTCTGCGTCAGCTCCAGCTGCTTGCCGCTTAAATTTTCTTTACTTCTCTCTAAAGCAACCTCGCAGGTATGAAGGCTTTCTTTTAACTGAGCAAGATTTTCCTCATATTTTTGATCTTTCTGCTCAATTTCTACCAGCAATTCCTCTCCTTTACCCACTTCAGCTTCAATCCGCTTTTGCTGCGCAAGCCCCTCCTCCTCTTTCACATCGAAGACATGGACATCATGAGAAAGTTTGCGCTGCTTGTCTAGTAGTTCACGATGTTTTTGGTCACACTCTATTAGCTTCTGCTGCTCTTTATGCAGCTGTTGTGTCAACTGCTCTAAGCGGTCAATCGCTTTTTGATAGGTCCCTTGAATGGAAAGGTTTTGCTTTTCTAAATCACGATAATTGCCTTGCAAAATGTCAGTTTTTTCCGCAATTTCCTTCATCGTACCATCAAGCACTGAACTCTCTTTGCAAAGAGCTTCAAGTTCAACTTTTCCCTTTTCAAGATCCGATACTAAACGTCTTAGGGCATAGTTTGCCTCCATCAACGCGATTTCCTGTTTACGGAGATGCTCGCCGAAAACTTTTTTCTCTTCACTCAAAGCGTTTAGTTTTTGTTTGTGCTCTTCAAGTTCCCTTTCAATCTCTACAGCTTCTTTCTCTTCTTTTTTTAATTCCCGTTCAAGTTTCTTAAGCTCAGCCTCTCGCAAGAAAACGTGATTCTCCCCTTGCGTCATGTAAAAAACCACACCATATTCATCGACAAAAAGCCCTTCATCTGTCCAAACGGATTTGCCCGAACCGACGGTAAGTGCTGCCTGCATATCCTTGGCTATATAAACATTCTTCAAAAGATGCTTGGCGAGTTGATGATCCGTGACCTGTGTGATCAAAGGAGTGGCACCCTTTACGGCAGTCGGCTCTGCAACCTGCTCATCAACCATCTCTTGGCAAATCAGGGAAAAATCTTTTAGGCTATGCTGCTTTGCAAAAACAAGCGTCTCTTCGTAATCATCTTTCGACTGAACCACCAGTGTTTGAGCGTAGGGACGCATCACCGTCGCCAAAGCTGCAGCCTGATCCCCTTCAGGAACAACTAACTCATAAAGTCCGATGATCTTTTTGTATAAAGAGCTGCTCTTAGTATTTGCCTCTTTTAAAAGACGCTTGCTCGCAGGAGAGAACCCTTGTTTCTCTTCCCGAAGCCTCATCAACACATGGTGGCGCGCTTTACTCTCTGCTACTTTTTTCTGTTTGTGGTGGAGAGTTGATTGAAGATCGTTTCCCTTTTCGGAAAGGGCCGCATACGCTGTCTCTTTTTCTTTCAGATCGAGCTTAGCCTTTTCCACCCCTGCCGTCATTTTTTTAGCTTCTGATTCTTGCTTGCCGGCATTTAAGTGAAGTTCCTCGCAGACCTTCTTCCGCTCCTCCTTTGAGGACAAGAGGTGCTTCTGTCTTTCTTGACAATGTTCTAAACGGAGCGAGAGTTGCTTCAGTTCGCTCTCTGTCTGTTTTTCTGTTTGTACAAGTTGATAGCGCTCACTTTCAACTGTCTTTTGACTTGCGCGCAGCTCCTTCACTTCATCATCGATGGATGCCACCAATTCTTTCTGCCCTTTCAAAAGTTTATCGGCGTCTTCCAGAGCGCTCTGACACTGCACATGATCCTCTTGAAGCTTTTCCTTCTCCTTACTCCACACTTTTCGTTTATCAAAGAGCTGTTGCAGATCAAACTGCCACTGTTTTTTCTTCTCTTCAAGTTCCCGCTTCCGCTCTTTCTGTGCCTGTTTTTGCTGGGAAATAACAGCGATATCATGTTTGATTTGATAGGTCGTGTCCCGTTTTTCTTGATAAGACGCTCGCGTAT